>NZ_JAYUPA010000309.1:0-1926 GCF_043760365.1 Armatimonas sp. | reverse complement strand
CAATGCAAGTTCGACTGGAATTGACAGGGATCGAGAAGCGCTACGGGATGCGGCGCGTGCTACGCGACTTTGCGTTTGTGGCGGAGGGCGGCGAGACGGTCGCGATCACGGGGGCCAACGGGAGCGGCAAGAGCACCGTGGTCAAGCTGGTGGCGGGGCTATTGCGGGCCAGCAAGGGCCAGATTGTGCTCCAGCTCGGCGCTACCGATGAGAGCGATCCAGCGCGGCGGCGGCGGCTCTGTGGCTACGTCTCGCCGGATCTGATGCTCTATCCCGAGCTGAGCGCCCACGAGAATTTGCAGTTCTTCTGCGATGTGCGTGGCGTCTCTCCAGAGAATATCGCTCCCACTCTCACACGCGTCGGGCTGGCGGGGCGCGAGGACGACCCGATTGGGCAGTACTCATCGGGGTTGCGACAGAGAGTGAAGCTGGCGCTGGCTGTTTTGTTCGAGCCCCCGGTCTTGCTGCTCGATGAAGCCGGGCTCGCGCTCGACGACAAAGGCGTCGCGCTAGTGGCCGAATTAGTCGCGGAACAACAAAAACGTGGCGGCCTCACACTGATTGCTACCAATGACACCCGCGAGGTTGTGCTTGCACAGCGGGTGATTGCCCTCTAGTAGATAAAACGAGCCGTATGTGCTATCATTTTGCATCTATGAACCGTATGTTGAAGCTCAATCCCTACAAATTAAGCGCAGTGGGAGCCACCCTCGCGCTTCCTGCGATGCTCCTTTGGACAGGGGCAGCCACCTCTGGTGCCGCACTGCCTCGTACCGCCGCTCCTGAGCCCACGCGCTTAGAGCTCGAGAAGCGCTTCACGAGCACGGTTCGACCGTTTATGCAGACCTACTGCGCCTCTTGCCACGGCAAAGACAAGCCCCAGGCCCAGCTTAATCTGACCTCCTACACCACGATGGCATCGGTGATAAAGGAGCTCCCCCACTGGATACTGGTGATGGATCGCCTGGGTATCAAAGACATGCCTCCCAGCACCAGCAAACAGCCGATGGCTCAGCAGCGCGAGGCGGTGATCGCCTGGATTCGTGCGGTGCGGCAGAGGGAGATTGCGCGAACATCAGGCGACCCCGGCCCCGTGCTCGCACGCCGTCTGAGCAACCGCGAGTACGACTACACCATCCGCGATCTGACCGGCGTTGACCTACGGCCCACCAAAGAGTTCCCCGTGGACCCTGCCAACCAAGAAGGCTTTGACAACTCCGGCGAGTCGCTGACGGTCTCATCTGCGCTGGCGAAGAAATATCTGGCGGCGGCAAAAGACATCGGGGATCACTTGGTGCTCACCTCCACGGGTTTTGCCTTTGCCTCGCACCCGGTGCTGGGTGAAACCGACCGCGACAAATTTTGCACCCAGCGTATCGTCGCGTTCTACAAGCGCCAGCCCACGGACTTGACCGATTATTTCTATGCCGCGTGGAAGCTTAAGCACTCTGGAGGGACGCTAGCACTCGCAACGGTCGCTGCGGAGGAGAAAGTCAGCGCCAAGTACCTAGAGACGATCTGGAAGCTTCTGACATCAAGTGCTCCCGAGCATAAAGTCGGCCCCGTAGCAAGTCTTCAAGCGAAGTTCAATGCGCTGCCCGAGAGCGCCGCTGATGCGAAAAAAAGCTGTGGTGAGCTGAAGAGCTGGATCACCGGCCTGCGCAGCAAGATCGCTTGGCGCTTTAGCAACCTCAAGGTTCCCCGCGAGTTCTCCGCGGGTAGCTTCACCAATGTCCTGTGGAAAGACCGTCAGTACGGCACCCACCGAGATAAGTTCAACCCCAAGCTCCTGCAGATTGGGGGCGTACCGGCTACGCGGCTAGGTCCGGTCAAAGGAGGGTCACTGGGTAAGGTCGAGAAAGATCCCGTGATGATCACCGACCCGGTGGATTCCGATCTCTTCGCCCCTGCCGATGAAACAGAGCG
>NZ_JAYUPA010000308.1:0-5384 GCF_043760365.1 Armatimonas sp. | reverse complement strand
AGCCGCAAAGCCCGTGCCGGGCTACCGAACTTAGTTTCCCCAGCCTGGAACAGGCTTTGCGGCGGAACGCCATTGCAGACGCCCAATTTTATTGGGCGGCTACAAGCGAATCCAGCGGCTCTCTTTCGCTCCCTGGTAGATCGCTTCCATCACCTGGTTGCGGTACGCCGCCTCAGATGCCCCCACCAAGGGGGCATCGTCGCTTTTGCCGCATACCCGATCCAGAAACGCGTCTAGCCCGGCGGGAATCGGGCCGGGGAGCTCCGCAGTACGCATGGGCTGGCTGCCGTCCATGGTGGGCACGTGCTTACTCTGAAAATAGAGTTTGTCCTGAATAATCGCCGCGTGGCCCTCGGTGCCGGAGACCAGCAGGCGCACGGGATCCGCAATATCATCCCAGGCGGCGGCCAGGGTCGCGATGACGCCATTTTCAAAGCGCAGCATGCCCTCACCGGTCTCGTCGCAGCCTTCGTAGCGTGCCGTGCCCGTATCGAGCTGCCCCGTTGCCTGTGCCACGGGGCCAAAGAGCCAGAGGAGAATATCCAGGACGTGGGTGCCCAGATCCCCAAAGCCACCGCACCCGGCAATGCTCGGATCGGCCATCCAGCGCCACTCACCATCGAACCAGCCGCCCAGTGCACCGCTATGGCAGTTGCTCATCCGGGCGCGGGTGATCTTGCCAAAGCTTCCCTTCTCAATCTGCTCTTTGACAAAGCGCAGCTTGGCATCTCCCCGCGAGAAATAGCCCGTGGAGAACAGCAGACCCGCGCTCTCAATCGCCTCTGCCATAAGTTTTGCATCGGCTCCCGCAAAGCCCAGCGGCTTCTCCACAAAGACATGCTTGCCCGCCGCCGCCACCTTGGGCACGACATCTTTGTGCCGGTCCGTCTCAGTGCAGACAATCACCGCCAAAATCTCAGAGTCGGCTAGAATCGTCTCCAGGCTGGCCTCGACCACGGCACCCGGCAGCTCAGCGGCGCATCTGCCTGCACGCTCGAGGTCATGATCCCAGACAGACTTCACGCGAACACTGTCGGTGCGGCGGTTGATATTGTGGATGAAGCCGGGCGTGTGAATATGAGCACACCCGATAAAGGCTAGATTTGTCATAGGACTTGATTCAAGATGAACTCTGAAGATTCCTGCCTCTATCCGACAGGCATGGTGCCAAGCAGGGGATGGCCTGCGGGGAGCCGCGCCACGAGCACCTTGCGGTACTGGGTGAGCCGACTCAGTAAGGCTTTGCGCCATACGGCTCGGTTGGCGCGGAGTGTCCGTGCGTGCTCCCGGCTCTGCGTGGCGCTCTGGTATTGGCCGCGTAGCGTGGCAATCTCCGCCACAAGCTGCGCTTGGGTATAGCCGGTGGGCAGAGTGAGAGGAACCACGCTTCCCAGCCCACTGTCTGCATTGACGAGCCCCCAGAGCTGCGCGACATCGTCCAGTGCTGTCAGAAACGCCCCTTCCCCCGCATTGGAAGCCGGAAGAAGAGGAAGCATCCCCACATAGCGGCTCCCCGGCAGAAGCCCTTGCACAGCAGCGCGAAGCTGGGTGATTCGTGTTCGAAGCGCCTTCTTCGCCGCATCCCGTGCTGTTGCAGCTCCCTGCGCCTCATTATCGGCAGTTAGGATCGCCTGCCCTGCGGAAATAAACTCTGTTTGCTCTTCTGCAAGGCTCATCTGTGAAAATCCCTGCGGTAAAATCACGGGAGCTGTCCCCAATGCCGCGTTTACATCGCCCCAGTGCGTCTCCCAGCGGTTCACAAGAGAGATCAAGGCATCAAAATCCGAGTTTGCCATCTCAAATCCTCCTTTGCTTCGTGTCGTTATTCTATCGCATTCTGTCGGTGAAATTGAAGCAGTGTTTGCACTTCCCGACAGAATTTATCAAACGAGTCTGCACGCTCTCTTGCCACCGTCAGGTCAAACTTTGTTGTCAGGCTCGCCTGATCTACCGTGGGGCTATAGGTGCCTCTCTCTCGCTTGATCCAGCCCTTGGCCTCCCGAATGGCCTCAGGGTTTTCGCATGGGGGCATCCCCAGCGACTCACTTGCCGCCAGAAACCAGCCTTCATACTCCCGATTCGCCAGCACCACCGAGATTTTCAGGTCGGGGCGCAGTGCTTGAACCGTCTTGAGAAGCTCAGGTCCTAAAACCGCAGCTGGAGATACCTCCCTAGCTCCTCCGGGCGCTTCACCATCGTCCCCCGATTGACACGCATCGTGTGGGGAAGTGTCCAGAGATTTAGCCCCAAAAGCTCCGTCGCAACCCGCTGCACCAGAAACCGGACTGCCGCTTCCTCGCCGTGTCCCTCCACAATCACCGAGAGCCTCACGCCGCCGGTTCCAGCTGATTCATACGGAGCAGCTCACCCGCCGTAAACAGATGCTCACTCAAGTTCTTGCGCGACGCCGCATCAATTGGCCCAATCTTCGTCTCCCCATTTTCGCGCACCACCGCCAGAATGCTGTCCGGGTCAATATCGGGGCTATCGAGCAAGTCCGGGCTATGGCTCGTCACAATAATTTGCACCTCCTCGCTCGCCTCCATCAATGCTTCCCTTAAAACCCGCGCCGCCGCCGGATGCAACCCCGCCTCGGGCTCTTCGATAGTAATCAGTGAAGCATTTGCTGATTTGGCATGAAATAGAGCCGTCAATACCCCGAGTGCGTGAAGTGTTCCATCGGAAACTTGTGATCCATTGAATGGTACATCGTTATCTATTTCATGAAATTGAAGAATATCATAACCTCCTGCTTGGATAATAGATAAGTCATGGATACATGGAGCTATGTTTTTTAAATATGATTTGACTTTGTTAAAGTTTGTTTTATTCTCATTTTGCATTGCATAAAGTATATTGACAATATTCCCCCCGTTTGTCTTTAAGAACCTAAATTTTTTGGATGGTTTTGGTTCTTTAAATTCGTCAGTTTTGAGTGAAAAATTTATTATGCGAAATTTTAGTAATGCCTCAGTTTCTAAATTTGAATATGAATTCTGTACGTTGTCAATTGTGTTTTTTGTAGTTGAAATATCACCATATTCTGTCATGAAGAAAATTTCTGTTCGTTCAGAGTGTCTCTTAGCTATGGATTCCCATTCAATTGTTGAATTTGGATTTAGATCAGGGAACAAGAATAAAAAATACAATGAACTTAAAAAGTTACTTTTCCCTGCTCCGTTGGGGCCGACGAGGAAGGTGAGATCTTTGAGTTCCACGTCGCAGTGGGCGATGCTTTTGTAGTTCTCCAAACGGACGCGGTGAAGGAATCGGGCCATGCGGAAATTATACCGCTTGCCGCCCCGTGTCCGCCCCATGAATGAGGCGTCTGGGTGGCGCTTCGCGCCGCAAAGCCCGTGCTGGGCTAACCCGGTGATGGATGGGTACTCCCCTCCTTGCCCTTCTTCCCAGGGTTGGGAGGAGGGAGAAGCGAAGCGGGGGGCGGAGGGTACAATACGCATTATGTCCAGCACGCCTTTTGGCCTCACCGTGTCCTACCTCGCCTATCCGGAGCGCACGACGCTCACCGATCCCAAGCCCGTGTTTTCGTGGTGCCTCGAAGATGGCACCCAGAGTGCCTACCAGCTCCAAGTGCTCGCCGAGAGTGGGCAGGTGCTCTGGGACAGCGGGCGGGTGGCCTCGGCGCAGTCCATTGGTGTGCGCTACGGGGGCAGTGGGCTCTTCTCCAACCAGAAGTTCACCTGGAAAGTGCGTGTCTGGCGTGTGGGAAGTAGCCGGGGCAGTGCGTGGAGCAAGCCGCAGGGATTTGCCACTGGGCGCGTTTGGCTGACTCCGTTTCCTCAGCCCAAGAACGATAGCTGGGAGAACCGCAACCCTTTGGAACTGACCGAGATCGAACCCGAGCGAATCATCAAGCGTGGTGACGGCACCTATTTTGTGGACTTTGGCCGGGCGTGGTTTGGGACACTCTACTTGCGAGGCCCGGCTGCAGCGCGAGTGATCGTGCACTTTGGCGAGAAGCTAGCCACGAAAAACAGTATTGACCGCAAGCCGCCTGGTAGTGTCTGCTACCGCACCACGGAGACACTGCTCTCCGCGCGGGAGCGTGTTTTGGTGCCGACCCCCAAGTCTCCCTTTTCCTCAGGAGCCCGGCGCGGTGCGGTCTTGATCCCGCCCGGCTACGATGAAGTCCTGCCGTTCCGGGCGATTGAGGTCGAGGGCTGGCCGGGAGAGCTGAAGAAGGAGCACGTTCGGCTGCATGCCCTGCATAGCACCTTCGACGATAAAGCCGCCGCATTTTCCTGTTCCGATCCGACACTCGAAGCTGTTTGGAAGCTCTGTCAACATACTTTTAAGGCTACCAGTTTTTTAGGCGTCTCGATTGACGGCGAGCGCGAGCGGACTCCCTATGAGGCCGATGCCTATATCGCACAGCTTGGGCACTGCCATATGGAGCGGGACTGGGCTCTTTACCGCTGGACCCTGGAGTATCTGCTCACCTATAGCACCTGGCCGACCGAGTGGGCGCACCACTTAATTCTCATGGCCGAGGCCGACTGGGAGTTCACGGGTGACACCGCGTTCGCCAACCGCCTCTGGGAGCGCCTGGAGCGCAAGCTGCTACGCCCAAAAGCTCGCCCCGATGGTCTGCTGGTCGCGGGCGCTATTGTGGACTGGCCACAAGCGGAGCGCGATGGCTTCGGGGGCGGTGTGCAGGCAACCGACAATCGCCAGATGGCCGGGCCGATGGTCAATAGTGTCGCTAATGCTTTCTACTGGCACGCCCTGATGGGGATGGCTCGTCTGGCAAAGGCACTTGGAAAACCAGGCACGGACTACGAACAAGAGGCGGAGCGTGTGCGCAAAGCCTACCTCACGGTATTCCTAGACCCCACTCAGGGTGTTTTTAGAGATGGTGAGGGCAGCACGCACGCCTCGCTCCATGCCAATCTCTTCCCGCTGGCCTTCGGTCTGGTTCCTGATGCCACTGTGCCCACCGTGCTCGCCTTGGTCAAGAGCAAGGGGATGGCGTGTAGTGTCTACGCGGCGCAGTATCTTCTGGAGGCGCTCTTTGCAGAGGGAGAGGCGGAAGCGGCGATAAAGCTGATGCTCGCGCCCGGAGATCGCTCGTGGCGGCACATGCTGGAAATGGGGGCAACCATGACGGCGGAGGCGTGGGACGCGAAATACAAGCCGAACCTCACCTTCAGCCACGCCTGGGGAGCTGCACCCGCCAATCTGATTCCCCGTGGTCTTTTTGGCCTGGAGCCTTTGGAGCCAGGCTACGGAAAAATCGCCCTCAAGCCACAAACCGGCGGACTCGCGTGGGCCAAGCTTACCGTCCCCACTATCCGTGGCCCGCTCAAACTCGCCTTCGACACCCGGCGCGGCGGATTCGCTTTCGAAGTCGAGCTGCCGGGAAA
>NZ_JAYUPA010000307.1:0-1930 GCF_043760365.1 Armatimonas sp. | reverse complement strand
CGGACAAAGAAGTGGGTATCTACAATTGCATGGGGCAGTGCGCCTAGTCCGGGCTTGACTGCGACACTGCCCTTGCGCATGGTCTTGCTGTCGCCCTCACCGGTGGGCATCAGGCTGCTCATCAGTGCCGCGCCCGCACTCGTGCCCCCGACGACTTTCTTGTCCCGCAGGCGCATCGCCAGCTCCGTGCCCGCGAAAGTCGCCATCAGGACATTCTGATCGCCGCCCGGAATCCAGACCCCAGCGGCTTTCTCCAGCGCCGCCAGCGCTTCGGAAACACCCACCGGAGCCAGCACATCTTTAGCCCCGTTTTCCCGCAGCCAGTCCGCCGAGCGCTTCGCCTTACCCGCCACATCCTCGCCCGTGTGCGCCAGCACAACAATTCGTGCTTGAGGGCCGCCGCTAAGCTCGATCAGCCGCTTCGTCGTCTCTGGAGCCGTCGTCCCACCGCCGTGCAGAATCACCGTTTGCATAGACAGAGTGTACCGTGCCCGCTACTTTTTGGGCTGAATAACGATGTTACTCAGCCCTAGCCCTTGCACTAATACAAGCTCTGGCATCACGACCTTATGACTGAGAGCCCTTAGTGCAACATCCAGTGCTTTCAGAGTGTTTTAGGGGATTCGTCCTTCAAAAAACGCTAGTACCCACTGGGGCGGAAAAACTAGTGGGCTGTTGTCAGTAAGGAGCGCGTGGTGAGTTCGCCGTCGAGGTAGTAGTGATCAAAGGGAACACTGTCCAGACGAACGGGGATGATGTCCACAAACTCAATAAGGCAGAGCTCGGCGCGGAAACGCATCGCGGAGTCACCGTCGGAGAACGCCGCAAGGTACTCGTCGCCACTCTGACGTAGGCAGACGAACTCTGCGGTGTCGATATGGCGCAGTGTGTAGACTGTCCGCATAAAATCGGCTTGATGGTGCTCGAAGGAACGCATAGTTCAAGTATCGGCAGGTTTTGTTGGCTCCCTTAGAGAAATAGTCACTATGATTCTGCGGCGTGACGAGGACCTTGCCTTTCAGCTCACCCTTCCGCGCGCCTGGTTTCGCAGCAGTACCCAGACGCGTCTCCCCGAGCGGCTCACCACGACCGTGGAGCTGGTGCGCGGCAGCGTTGTGCTGCGGCTCCTAGGAATGCCCCAAAAACCCGACGAGCCCACACTGGATTTCTCCGGACGGATTCAGGCAATGGGCGGAGTGGATCAGGGCCAGGGGCGCTTGCGTGTACCGGGCAGTGCGGCGCAGAGCGTGGAGGTCAGCCAGGCGCTCGATGGCTCGCTCCAGCTCCAGCGCAGCGGCCTGCGAGGGACTGTCACGCCCGCGAAAAACAGCCTTGGTGCGGTGCACGAAGCCCTGCTCTGGTTCGGACTGGGGCGCTTACTGCGACGCGGCAGCCCAGTGGAGCAGGCGCTCACTCTCCTCCGGGAAGAGGCCACGCCGGGGCTCCTCTCCGGAACACTTTTCCTGACCGAAGAGCGCGAGGAGCCGCTCAAGCTCCGCGACGAAGTCGTGATGGCGCGGCGGCTGCGCTACCGTACCCTGGAGCTGGGCTACCCTAAGGAGCGGGAGCGCGGTGCCCTCTGGGTGGGGCCGCAGGGCGAGGTGCTCAAGAGTGATCTGCTCCCCCAACAAACCGCTGTCGCCGCTATGGCACTGGAAAAGGGAAGCCCCGCCTTCGTCCTCAAAGCCCTTGACGGTGCCTCCTACCGCGCCGAGCAAGGAACCAACGGATGGTCTGTCACCCACTCCGCAGGAAATTTCGAGGCGGAGCTGGACTTTGAGCGCCGCCTGCGCCGGGTCACCAGCCGCCTGAGCGGGACACCGCTCAATGGGGAGTGGGATGGCACGGTGCTGCGCTACGCCTACCCGTCGCTCTTGCCCAAGTTCGCCGACATCCCCGACGGTGGCATCGCCCTCTTTCTGGCCTCCCT
>NZ_JAYUPA010000306.1:0-1932 GCF_043760365.1 Armatimonas sp. | reverse complement strand
TGAAGATGTCTACCTTGGAAACCTATGGCCTCTCGGTGTGCTTTGTCGCGGCGATTGCCCTTGCCGTCGCGCTGTGTATGCTTCTCTACACACTCGTTCAGCTCTTCAGCCCCCTGTTTACCATGGACAAGTGGGACTACCAGCGGCACCTCTCCAACGATGCTTTCTGGGAGCATAAAATAGGGACGCGTCTGGAGGGGGAGTCGAGCGAGAAGCCAGCGCGACCGGAGGAGGAAGCGCTCACCCAGCAGCGTGAGAGTGCCTTTCAGTTTCTTTTGCAGACCAACCGCCACGAAGCGGCGAAGCTACTGGTCAAGGTCGTGATTTTTATCGTGGTGGATGCTCTGCTCTTTGGGAGCCACTGGCTGATCGCAAAGAGTGCCCATACCTAGCCCGTTGTGGCGTAGAATAGCCTCATGTCCATGAAAATCGCGACGGCAGCACTGCGCACCTACGACCTGCTCAAAGAGAGCCCTCGTGCCACGCCGCGCCGCTCGGACGCGCGTGACCCGGTGGTGCTGGAGGTGATTCAAGGGCGACTGCGGGAGCTGATCATCAGCTACCGAATCAACAGCCAGATCGGGCAGCATGGGCAGACGTTTATTTTTTTTAGCGAAGTGGAGCCCCTGGTGCGCGAAGGAGCCTTCGATGATCTTCTGTGGCTACTCTAGCGCCTCGATGATCTGTGGCTCACGTCTGACGAGCAAGCGACCCGCGAGCGGAACGGAGACGGCCCAGGCAAGTGGGGCGAGCCAGAGATAAGTGGTGAGGTAGGCGGCGGCTACCCCAACAAAAATATAGAGAATGGCGGTGATGAAGTCCTGGCTAGGGTTGGACTGCGCGGCCTTTCCCAGTATCGGGAAGGGTAAGAAAAGGCTGACAAAGTTACCCAGTGCGAGGATCCCAAAGATCCAGAGAATGCCCGTGAGAAAGTAGCCCGCGAGGGCTCTTGCCGGAGGATGCGCAAGGAAGCCGTACTCCGTGAGGGCAAAGGTGATGCAGCCCCCGAGCAGAGGCAGAAGGGCGAGATTCTTGCCCAGAATCCAGCGCCAGCGCGCCCCAGGAAAGCTCCAGAGCAGCCGTCCCGCCGCCGACTCGGTGCCCCACTGGTTGCAGGCGCGCTCCAGAAGCCAGAAGAGAAGGTAAAACACCGTGCCGGTGCCGAGGATCGAGTCCCAAAGCAGGCGCGGCGCGTTGGTGGGGTAGAGTGTGAGGACACCCACGACCACCATCACGATACTGGAGCGACTGAGTGTTCCCCGAAGCCGTGGCTCGCGCAGGAAGTACGAGAGCTCCTTGGCGGCAAGTGTCAGCGCGGAACCCTGTGCCAGGCGCTGTAGGGGCGAGATACCCACTTTCTCTCCGTTGTTACGCTCTGTTTCTGTACCCGCTCGTGCCGCCGCCAGCTTTCCTGCGAGTAGTAGTGCTCCGCCGCCCCAGGCCAGCAGGCCCAGACAGCCGACAATGCTACGCTGCGCCGCCAAGCCGGGAGGGCTGAGCGCGAGAACCACAGGCGGTGGGCCGGAGGGAAGGCTCGGGGGGGCGGCCTTTGCCGGAGCACGAAGGGCCAGCAGTAACGCACCCGCCGCGAGAAGAGGAGTCACCAGCGAGAGGCTCTCTCGCACCCTGCGGTTTCGTGCTAGCGCTCCGCCCAGAAAGAGCAGGGCTTGCCCCAAAAGAAGCGCGGTGAGAAGGAGTAAAATCTCTGGCACGAGCACGCCCAGACCAAAGTGCACGGGCAGTGCGATCAAAATTGGGGAGAGAATCAGAAGCCCGACGGGCTCTAGAAACGCGCCCGTGGCCAGCGCTGCCGCCAGTGTCCGAGGCGTGATTGGGTAGTGCAGGAGCCGCGCCGGGTCGCCGGAGGCAGGCAGGAGCGATGTGAGCAGGAGTGGGGTGGCGGCGAGATCCACAAAAAGCCACAAAAAGATC
>NZ_JAYUPA010000305.1:0-5410 GCF_043760365.1 Armatimonas sp. | reverse complement strand
CAGTGGCTCTCCTGCCTTTTTCGTTGTTGTTCGCGCTGACGGGCTGCGGCGGCTCAGGCACTGCCACGGATAGCGCGAGCCTGCCCGGTGGCTCCGCGTCGCGCGGAGCCGGAGCAATGCCTGCGGAGCCTGCAAGCGCGGGAAGCATGGGAAGCGCGGCGGCGGCGGCAGCGCCCTTCACCCCTGTGGGCCTATTTCTCACCGGCACCGATGCCGCAAGGCCGACCTGGGAGCATGTCTGGGCGACGATCTACAAAGTGGAGGGGCTGGGAGCCGATAGCAAGCCCGTCACTCTTTTCACCAGCGGCGAGGGCTTTTTGGTAGATCTCACCCAGCCTAGCGCACTGCCCGGAGCGGGCGTGGCGGCGACGAGCCTCCCCGGCCTGACCCGACTGCGGCTCACTCTGGCCCCTGCGGTGCAGGCCAGCAAGATGGAACAGAGTACGGTGGAGACAGTGGCGCTCGTGCCCGCTCTGCCCAAGGACGCCGACGGGCGCGCTGTCGCGACCCTTACTCTGGCAAAGCCATTTGAAGGTGGTGCACTCACCTTAGCGGCGGATCTGACAAAGTTTATCCCGACCGACGGCAAAGCGGGGCTGGAGCTAACGCCTGCTGATGCCCCTAAAACCCCGACACCGCTCACCGCAGCAGGCACGCTACGTGGCGGGCTTCTGATGTTGCCCGGCGGTGGACGGCTCACGCTGGAGCTGGCAGGAGCACAGCTCGCCAATGCCGATGGCAACTCGCGCCCCAAGCTCACCGACGGCGCGGCGGCGATCGTGGACGGGCAGCTCTCCCCCGACGGCAAGACACTAACCGTGAGCCGCCTGACACTGGGCCGCGCGGAGCTTGCCACGCTAGAGGGCGTCCCCTCGGATCCCGACCCGAAGCTGGGAACATTTGCGCTCACTCTGAGCCGCGCCACCGGAGTTCTGCCCACCCGTCTCGCCGTGAGCGCAAACCTCGCGGAGAAAGCCGTTCTGCGCGGACGTGGCGGGCTCCCGCTCACCCGTGAGGCTTTTCTGGCCGCACTCGCCGAAAAATCAGGCCGGGTGCGAATCGAAGGCGGCTACGAGCCCGCCACCGGCGCGTTTGCCGTGCGCCGCGCCTGGCTGCTGGGCAAGAGTGCCCGCGAAGCTCAGGCAACGGGTAGCGTGGCCGTGGACGAAAAATCAGGCGCTCTCACCCTAACCCAGCCCACGGACTGGGACGGCTTCAGTCCAGGCGAGAAAGGCCTTGGCCTGACCACCACCGCCGCAACCGCCTACCTCGACGACAAGGGGGCAGCGCTCACCCGCGAGGCGTTTATCAGCGCACTCAAAGAGCGAGCCGCAAGCGCGATCGGCTTGCTAGACGGCGACGGCAAGCTCGCCGCAACAAAGCTCACCCTGGCCGCCCCCCTTCCCATTGCCACCCCCCTTCCCAAGCCCGAGCCCGACAAAAAGTCGTCCTGAACTCAACTCAATCATGACCTACTGCGAGTTCGTGCGCTCCGGGAAAGCTCACCCGGTACACCTGTACTACCACGACCACGTCTACGGCTTTCCCGTCGAGAGTGACGACGCGCTTTTTGAGCGGCTGGTGCTGGAGATCAATCAGGCGGGCCTGAGCTGGGAGACGATTCTCAAAAAGCAAGACGGCTTCCGCGCTGCCTACGATGGTTTTGTAATCGCGAGAGTGGCAGCCTACGGTGAGAGCGACATCGCTCGCTTGCTCGCCGATCCAGGGATTATTCGCAATCGGCTGAAAGTGCGTGCCGCCGTCACCAACGCGCAGAAGATCCTCGAACTCCAGGCCACGCACGGAAGCTTTAAAGCTTGGCTGGATTCCCACCACAGCGTCCCTCAACAGGACAAAGCGGCCTGGGTCGCCCTCTTCAAGAAGACCTTCACCTTCACCGGCGGCGAGATCGTCGGGGAGTTTCTGATGAGCTGCGCCTATCTGCCCGGTGCCCACGACTTGGACTGCCCCCAAAGAACTAAGGCCTAGGGCGTTCTGCCAGAAACCACGCGCCCAATCCCCGCTAAGTCCGGCGTGATCGTCACCTCCACCAGCCCCGCGTCCCGCCAGAGCTGCGCCACGGCTTCGTCCTGCCCCTGCCCGACTTCGACAACAAGTAGGCCACCGGGCATAAGCCTTGCAGGCGCTTCAGAAGCCAGCCGTCTATAGAAGCTCAGGCCCTTCTCCAGGTCAAGCGGGTCAAAAAGCGCGGTGTGGGGCTCGAAGTCTCGCACCTCGGGCTCCAGCGTGCTGGCTTCGCTTGGCGCGATATACGGCGGGTTGCTGACAATTACCGAAAAGCGCTGCTCGGGTGGCAGTGGTGCGAGTAAGTCGCCCCGGCAGAACGTCACCTGAACGCCGTGCCGCGCCGCATTCTCTTGCGCAATCTCCAGCGCCGCCTCGGAGATATCCGTCGCCCAGACCTGCGCGTCTGGCAGGAGCTTGGCGAGTGTGATGGCGATGCAACCCGAGCCGGTGCCGATGTCTAAAATTTGCCTCTCCCCGCTCTGCCTCTCCCCGCTCGACTGCTCGCGACCTGGGCACCCTCTGGGTACGGCTTCGCGAAGAGGGTAGAACGTGGCGCAGGTCTCGTGACTACAGTCCCCCTTCGCCGCGAGGAACGAGCGATCAGCCGGAGGGGGTGGCGAGCCTAAGCGAGCCGGGGGAGGCAAAAACGACATGGTAGGCAAAAAGCCAGTCACCGCTTCCACCAGGTGCTCCGTCTCAGGCCGGGGAATCAGCACGGCGGGAGTGACGCGAAAACCCAGGCCATAGAATGCACGCTCGCCCAAAATATAGGCCAGCGGCTCGCGGCTCGCGCGGCGGGTGAGAAGCGCCTCGAAAGTTTCCCCCTGGCCCCCGATAACGGGGGAATCAGAACGCAGGATGAGCTGCTCGCGGGTGAGGCCAAAAGCGTGCTGAACCAACATCCGGGCCTCGCCACGGGCTTCGGCGGCGGGAATTCCCGCATTGGTGAGGCGCTCGGTGGCAGCGGTAAGCAGCTCGCGAAGAGTTACCACTCCAGCGCGACGGCGTTGCTGGCAGGGCGACGAGGTGGGCGAGGTTTGGTGGGGACACCTGCGCCTTGCGTGTCGTTGTTGCCATAGCCGAGAATATTGAGCTCGGCGTTATGGTGCTCGGTGGCGGTGGTGAAGACGAACCAGATGCTCGGCTCGGCATCGGGGGTGGTATCGCGCAGGATCAGGACGTAGCGACCGGGCAGGCGCGGGTCGTCGCTGATGCCGCTCAGGGCATAGCCCCACGAGAAATAGCGCAGCTCTGTCAGCTCCGCAAAGCTACTCGGATTTGGGGCATCGTCGCCTGTCGGTTCCCAACGCATCGTTTTACTCCTTAGATGAGCATTTTACCGTAGAATAGCCACGATGACACAGACAGTAGCAGTGCGCTGGGGACGGACGCTGGGGCTTGCCCTGCCGCTGATCGTGCTCAACACGGGCTGGATCGCCAACTCCGAGATGCGTACCAAAGTCACGGAGATCACCATCACGACCCTGTTTATCGGAGTCGCGTTTCTTCTCTTTCTGCTGAGTGTCGGCAATGCGCTGGTGCGGAGATTCTTGCCGAAAACCGCACTGCGCCCGGCGGAGCTGTTTGCAGTCTATGTGATGCTCTCGCTCAGCTCATCGGTGGCGGGGATTGGGAACCTAGGCTTCTTCACGCCGTTTCTCACCAACGCCTGGCGCTACGGCCCCGAGCGTGGGTGGGAGAAGTTTTTTTCGTATCTTCCCACGAACCTGCTCGGCCCGCGCGACCCGGCACGGCTGAAAGACTTCTACGAGGGCCACACAAGCTTCTTCACACGCGAGGCGCTGCTGGCGTGGGGGCCGTCGCTGGCGTTCTGGGGCGTTTTTCTGTTCCTGCTCTTCTCCACACTGCTCTGCCTGGCCTACGCCCTGCGCCAGCGCTGGGCGGATCAGGAGCACCTCACGTTCCCCGTGGTCGCGCTGCCGCTTGAGCTCTGTCGGGAGGGCGTGCCGCTCTTTCGGAATACGTTATTCTGGGCGGGGTTTGTGCTTCCCGCATTCTTCTACACGCTCAATACGCTGGCGGGAATGTACCCGAGCTTGCCGTCGCTGCCGTTTAACAAGCCCATTGACCTGATGGCCCTCAACGCCCCGCCGTTTAGTGGGTTTGGGATGGTAGTCGCGCTGATCCATCCGTCGGGGATCGGCTTCGGGTTTCTGATCAACGCCGACATGCTGCTCTCGCTCTGGGTGTTTCATGTGGCCAAGAAGCTACTCAACTTCTGGGGCGTCACGCAAAACTGGCGGGACTTAGGCACGGACACGCAAAACGAGCACCCGGATCAGTTCCCGTTTATCCAGTTCCAGGCATGGGGCGCGTGGCTGGTGGTGTGTGTCGCGGCGCTCTTTGCCGCACGGCGCTACTTCGCGACTCTCCCGCAGCAGCCCGGCGCACGGGTCGCACTCACGGGCGCCGCCATCGGCTTTCTGGCGATCTGGGCAATGCTGGTGCTTGCCGGTGCGCCGTGGTGGCTCCCGCTAGTTCTGCTCACGATCTACATTCTCCTCCAGCTCACGCTCACCCGCCTGATCGCGGAGACGGCGGTGCTCTCGCCACTGCTGAACTGGGTGGACCCACAGAGCATGATCACGACGCTCGCCGGAACCGCCGCGCTCTCCCCAACCGATCTTTCGTACCTGGCGACCCTCTCGTGGTTCAACCTAGACTACCGCGCCGCCGTGATGCCGCAGGCACTCCAGGGTTTTGTGGGCATGCGCCGCTCGCACTCCCCGCTGCGTCCCTTCGCCTTCGCCTGCCTGCTCGCGCTCGCGGTCGCCATCGTCAGCGCACTGCTCTGGGACATGCAGTTCTACCATGTGAACGGTGCGGCGACCGCCAACGTGAATAACTACCGCCCCAACATGGCAAGCTCCCCGTGGGCACAGCTCAACGGCTGGTGGGCCCGCAACCGCGCCCCGGACTCCCACGCCTGGCTCGGCGCCCTCTTCGGCGCGGCCACGACACTGCTCCTGGGCATCCTCCGCACGCGCTTCGTCGGCTTTCCGCTCACGCCCTCGGCCTACGTGCTCAACCTCACCTGGGCCAACGAGCTGTTCTGGCTCGATCTGCTGATAGCGTGGGTTCTCAAAGCGAGTGTCCTGCGCTACGGCGGCATCAAGCTCTACCGCACCGCGCTCCCCTTTTTCCTCGGCCTCATCCTCGGCGACTTCGTCACTGGAGCCTTCTGGTCGCTGGTGGGGCTGGGGTTGGGAGCGGAAATCTATCGAACGTTTCCAAACTGATATGACTAAATTTGATCCCTTTGTTCACTACCCGACACATTTTGTCGCCCCTTTTGTGTGAACTAGACGCATTCTCAGAGGGATACCTTTGTTGAGGCAGTATTCCACCCAGTTGAGCCCGA
>NZ_JAYUPA010000304.1:0-1936 GCF_043760365.1 Armatimonas sp. | reverse complement strand
CGGAGTCCACGAGGCCCGCCTTGAGCCAGACGGGAATGTAGCCCCGGCTCCAGCGCGAGAGTACGCCCTCCGAGGCGCGGCCCAGCGCACGAACGGCCAGTGCTTCTAGCGCCAGCGTGAGCGGGAGCGCCAGAGCCAGGAGCCCCGCATATATCGGTAGCGAGCGCGCTAGGCTTTGCGTTTCTAAGCCAAGCCAGACAATGGCTCCAACATTGAGCAGCTCCAGCGGCAGTGCAAGCACTGACCAGAGCGTGCTCTGCGCGAGTAGCAAGGCGAGGCTATAGGCCAGCGGCGAGAGCGTTGTTTGGGTAAGAAGTGGCACTTGGGGCGCGTGTCCCGCAGGTCGCGCGGGAATGCCGTCCCAGCGCTCGCCCGCTGGAATCGTCTTACCGGCTGGCAACGACGAGAGCGCGGTGAGATAAGCTCGTGCTTCTAAAGAGCCACCCGGCCCGACACCGGCCCGAACATCGAGAGTCGCACCTGCCCCGAGTATGATTGGGCCGATGACGAGGTGCCGGTCTTCCAGCTCCACCAGCCGCAGCGCCGCGTCCTGGTTAAGCGTCGCATCCTCCCCGATTTCAAGCAAGTCCCAGCCGCCTTGGGTCAGATCTACGCCCCGGTGGAGATGCACGCGCTGCCCAATTCGCGCCCCAAGTGCCCGAAGCGCCATGCACTGGAACTCGGTGCCGACGAGCACGGGCCAGGGAATCAGTCGCGCCACATGCACCACGATCCAGTGGCGCAGATAAAAATTCCCCCACACGGGTTCGCGACAGGGGGTGTATTTCCCGATCAGCAGGCGCTTCACGAAGACGGCAAAAAACACCGTCAGAGGTGTGTAGAGCACCAGCCCGAGAAAAAGCAAGAGCGGCGTGATTAAGATGAGCGGCACCAGTCCCAGGCGTTGGAGCAGTGCGGGGAGAAGTTCGAAGAAGCCGCCGTAGGCCGCAAACGAGGCGAGGGCGAGCTCTAGCAGCAGCCATAGGCTCTGGAGAACTCCGGTGCGCCGCTCGCCGTCTGTGTCCAGTGGCAAGTGCGCTTGCCGCTGGGTTTGTCGGGGTTCGTGCGTAGGCGGCACGGCTCTCTGTGCCAGCGCGGCAACCGTGCGGGCTTCGTAGAGATCGCGGACGGTCAGCGAGGCGGTGGCAGGATCGGTGCGCAGGCGCGAGATTAGCTGTGCGGCTTGAAGCGACGTGCCCCCGAGCTCCAGGAAGAAATCTTCGTCGAGTGAGAGCGTTTCTGGGAGCAGTAGGGTTTGTTGAAACGCCGCTAACACTGACTTTTCAAGTAGCGTGCGTGGCGTAATAATCTCTCGCTCTGTACGCCGCTCCGAGCGACTTATTATCGGCAAGCTTTCCCGTTTGAGCTTTCCCCCGACACTTTTGGGCAGCTCCGCGAGCACGCCAAAGAGCGCGGGGATCATGTAGGGCGGCAGCGCCTCACGAAGCATGGCCTTGAGCGTGTCGAAGTCCGGCGGCTGCCTGGAGTCCGTCGGGACGATAAAAGCGGCCAGATCGTTGCCATTGTTCTGGACGCAGCACGCCGCCTCGCGCACACCGTCGCACTGGGCCAAGCAGGTCTCAATCGCCTCCAGTTCGATCCGGTAGCCGCGTAGCTTCACTTGAGAATCAAGCCGCCCGTGGTAGTGAAACGCGCCGCTCCTCGCTTCGGTGTCGTGGTGCACGAGATCGCCCGTTCGATAGAGCCGCCCCCGCTCGGGGTGGGTGATGAACTTCTCCGCCGTCAGCTCAGGCCGTTTGTGGTAGCCTCGTGCCAGCCCCACTCCGCCCAGACACAGCTCCCCCGAGACGCCATCCGCCACCTCGTTAAGATCACTGTCAAGAACATAGGCTTGCAAACCGGGCACGGGTGTCCCAATGGTAATCGGCTCCCCCACGCGAATCTCGCCGCGCAAGGCCGTGACCGTGCACTCCGT
>NZ_JAYUPA010000303.1:0-5415 GCF_043760365.1 Armatimonas sp. | reverse complement strand
TCCAGTTCTTGCTCATGAAGCCGCCCCGCGCTGCGGTGTCTACAGCAACACTGTAGTTCATCTTAGCGCCCATCTCTTTGACAAACTTGGCGACATTTGACTGGAACTCAGGCGCCCCTTCGTTGATGCTGACCCCGACAAAGTCCGCCTTGGCTTGGAATTTCTTGGCGAGCTCGGTCAGGTGCGGGATGCTCGTGCGGCACGGCCCACACCAGGTCGCCCAGAACTCGACCACATGAACTTTTCCCTTAGCGAGCGTGACGGGCTTGCCTTTGACCCACTTGCTCACCTTGAGAGCGGGAGCGGGATCGCCAACGCCGAGCCCCGCGTGGGCAACGGCATTAAGTGAAAACGAGAGTGTCGCCACGAGAGCGGGTGCAACAAATGAGAAACGCATGATAGAAGGATCCTTTCTTCACCGTATTGTACTGCATCTCGCCCTTAACAGTTCCGAGTGCTGAACCGACAATACCAGGAAGATGCAACCCAGGAGCGCCCCCAAGTACTACCCCTTTGTGGAGGGAATCCGTGGGCTTGCCGCGTTCTATGTTGTGCTAAACCATATCTGGGCACGCTTTGTGGCCGTGGCGGCACCTGATGCGTTCCCTCGCTGGTTCCACTTACTCAAGTTCGGTCATGTCGCGGTGGCGATCTTTATCGTGCTCTCGGGCTTTTGTTTAATGCTGCCGATTGCACCGCGTGAGGGTCTGCCTCTATCCCCAAGCTTCCTGAAGCGCCGCGCCCGGCGCATCTTGCCCGCGTACTTCGCGGCAATGCTCATCAGCCTGCTCCTAGGGATGATGGTGCCCGCAATTCTGCCGCCGCACTCGCGCGAGTGGCAGAGCCTGCTGACACACACGCTTCTGGTTCACAACTGGACCCCGCGCTGGTCTATCGCCATCAACGGGCCGTTCTGGAGTATCGCGCTGGAGTGCCAGATCTATTTTCTCTTCGCGCTGGTGCTGCTCCCCGTGCGACGGCATGCGGGGCGGGGCATGGTGCTTGCCGTGGCAGGCGCTCTGGTGGCGATCCCGATGGCGCTCCGGCTTGACGGCACGAGTCCGTGGTTCTTGTTGCTGTTTGTCCAGGGCATGCTCGCCGCCGAGTGGGTCGCCCATCCCCCGCGCCTCAGCCACAGTGCCCTCAAAGCCCTTGCAGCACTCCTGACACTTGTCTGTGTGGCGGCGGAGCTGACAATCTGGCGTGATAGCTTTCCTTGGCCACGTACTCACTGGCAGGCAGGTGCGCTCCTGATCGGCCTGGACTTACTTCTTGGCAGCGCCATAGTCGCGGTATTGATTGTTGGCGCTCTGGCACCGTCGCGGCCTTTTGCACTCCTAAGCAGCCGCCCCGTGCTCTGGCTGGGGAGTTTTTCCTACAGCCTCTATCTGCTCCACGACCCACTCCTCGCTCTGGGACTGCACCCACTCACGCCGCGCATCGCCGCCGCCCCGCTCTCGATATTTGCTCTGGTGCTCGTCACCGTGCTACCGGCTACACTTGGCCTCTGCTGGCTCTTCCACCTGGCGTTTGAGAGGCCGTTTCTGCGCTCCCACAACCGGGTACAATAGCGCCCGTGACCACTCCTCGCTTCGATCTTCTCCTCTGCGGTGGCCTTGTCGCCGATGGCCTCGGCACTGCTCTCTTTCGTGCCGATGTGGGCGTGATAGGAGACAAAATTGCGGCGATTGGAGATTTGGTACGCAGCGAAGCGCTCACTACGATTGATGCGACCGGGCAAGTGATCGCGCCGGGCTTTATTGATATCCATACCCACTCCGATGTCTCCGTGCTCTTCACGCCGGGCATGGAGTCATCGCTGGCGCAGGGCGTCACGAGCGAGGTGGTCGGTAACTGCGGGATCTCTCTGGGGCTCGCGACAAACGCACCGGAGTTCGGGCTGGAGCGCCGCTGGCTGGAAGGCGCGGGCGGGACGCTAACCTGGGAGACGCTCGCCGGATTTCTTGCACGAGTCGAAGAGAGCGGGATGGCGATCAATATCGCCACACTTGCGGGACACGGTTCCCTCCGCAAGCGCGTGATGGGCATGGCGCAGCGGGCACCAAGTGACACCGAGCTGACAGTGATGCAGCGCGAGCTGGACTTGGCGATGCAGGCCGGGGCGATTGGGCTCTCCAGTGGGCTGGAGTATGTTCCCGGTAGCTACGCCGATGTGGCAGAGTTAACCGCGCTTGCCAAAGTCGCCGCGAGCTACGGCGGGTTCTATGCAACGCATCTGCGAGACGAGGGCGATTTACTGGAAGAGTCGGTGGCGGAGGCGATCGCTGTGGCCGAGGGTGCGGGGCTGCCGCTTCAGCTCTCGCACCACAAAGCCGAGCGCAAGCGCAACTGGGGCAAGATTCTCTCGACGCTTGCCATGGTAGACGCCGCACAGGCCCGTGGTATGGACATACTTCTCGATCAGTACCCCTACACCGCCTACCAGACCAGCCTCGCCGTGATCGCGCTTCCCACCTGGGCAAATGCGGGAAACCCTGAGGATCTCGCCCAAAACCTCACCGATCCCGCGCTGCATACCCGTGCCAGAGAGTGGATGGGCGAGCTTGAACGCTCCGGCGGCGTCTCCTGGGATGCCATCGAGATCGCGTCCTGCCCCCACCCCGCGCTCGTCGGCAAGAGCATCACGGAAAATGCCAGGGCGCAGAACCTCGACCCGCGCGACTTCATCCTGAACCTGCTCACCGAGGGGAGCGGCTGGATTAGCGCCGCACACTTCGCCATGAGCGAGACCGATGTCGAGCGCATTCTTTCCGACCCGCGTGTGATGATCGGCTCAGACTCCGTCGCCATGAACCCTGCTGCCCCCGATGCTGAGGCACACCGCCCGCACCCGCGCTCCTACGGCACCTTCGCGCGTATTTTGGAGCACTATGTGAGAGAGAAAAACCTGCTGACTCTTCCCGAGGCCATTCGGCGCATGACCAGTCTTCCCGCACAGCGCCTCGGCTGGACGGAGCGCGGGAGCCTAAAAGTGGGTAGCATCGCCGACATCACTGTGTTCTCCCCCGACACCATCCACGAAAATGCGACATTTGTTACCCCGCACGCCCTCGCCACCGGAGTCAGCACGGTCATCGTCTCCGGCCAACGCACTTGGCAAGATGGCAAACCGACAGGGGCACGTGGCGGAAAGGTCTTACGCCATCAATAATCAACCGGGCTGAGTAACACGCAGTGCTCCATCACAATATTGCCATGAATATTTCCCGCGCAGATCCCTTTCAGGGTCACATAGGTCTCCGTGGGTATTTTGCCTAAAGACTGTTGGGAGCCATCAAAGTAACATTTCACACGATTGGAAAGTAGCATATACGAGTGTTCCGCGGATTCATCATTAACGGATACGAGTTCACCACCCAGATGGACAACCTTACCTTTATACTTTTCGTTCGCGGTCTCAAGGTTTTTCTCGTAGTCTAAGCGCATCAAAGTAGACACCACATGAACAGTGGGCTCGGTGTTCAGGCTTACCACGGGCCGCTCGGGTTGGGACGCTTGCCAAAAATAAAACACCACCCCAAGCGAGCAGCTAACGAGCACCCCGATCAGAAATGACAAAATCTCTAGTCGTAGTTTTATGCGAAGTTCTTTCACTTTCTACTCCTCACACTCAAAAGTATCTTACTTAAAGTGTCGGCTCAGGCACACCGCCCATGTTCCGCGCAATAGTACGAGAAAACAAAAAAAGGACGATAGAATGAGCGCTATGAGTAGTGATTTTTCCGTATCTTGGGAGCTGAGCCGTGGGCGATTCGATCAGGAAGTTCTGAGTCTGAGCCAGGAGCAGCTAAATTTCCGCTTGTATCCCGGCTCCCTCTCCATCGGTGAGATGGCGGTTCATGTCGCCGGAGTCGAGGTCTGGTTCCTCTGCCAATTAGCGGGTAAGCCCGTCCCCGAGGATCTAGCGCGTGTGGCCAAGTGCGCAACCGAGGGTGTCGTCAACGACAATCCCTTCCCCTTTGAGGCCTCTGAGCTCACCCCCCTCCTCGTCGCCGAGGCGCTCGCCCGAGCCGCTAGAATGGTCAAAGAGGTTATCTACGAACCCTCGGCAGAGCTGCTTCAGGTGGAGATCAAGAGTGCTTTGGGGCCGATCATCACGGGCAAAGGAGCCCTCGCCCGCTTCGCCTTCCATCCCGGTTACCACCACGGCCAGGCGTACCAAATCAAGTGCGCTCCCGGCTTCCCCCACTAAACAATCAGGGACGTCTCGGAATAGGATTCTAAGCGGGTGGGGAGAATCGAACTCCCGTGATCTGCTTGGAAGGCATCTTTCAGGTTTTCCTCTACGGAGTGCCCTTGTCCCTCTATAACCCCGCGCCGACGATACCGTTTTTTGTGATAGGCAGCTAACGAATCTACGGCCAGCATTGCCTGCCTATTATACAATCATTCCGCGCGGAACGGTTTGCTCGCTGTTACTCCGCACACATCACCAACTCCTCAACCTTCAGGGCGAGCTTGTGCCGCTCTCGCTCGTTGTCCCAGCCATTTCCCTCGATGCGAACCTCAGCGGCCCAGAAAACCTCGGCGGCTACCTCGGTGATCATGAGGTGCTGGGCGAGCTCATGGGCGATCTTTCGGACGTAGCGGCGCTGGCTTCTTGTCGGAGTGATGAGGATGAGGTCAAGTGCCGTCGCGATCTCTTCCTGTGAGATCCAGCCTGCCCCGTCTTCATCCGATCCCACGTCCACCTCGACAATGAGACACATCATGACAGCGGCGGCGCGCTGCATTTCCCAGGTGGTGGGAAGCCGTCCGGCAGGCAGACGCGCCTGGCTGCGGATGCGCTGCACCATCCAGATGACAACTTCCTCTTTCTCTTCTTCGTCCAGTGGCCCCCGGGATAGGATTCGTGTCGGCTTACTCTGATCCCTGGAACACTCCAGACATTCATAGCTTTCAGGACACTTTTCACGCACGATCAGAGACCGCTCCAGCGACTGTACAACTCGCCCTCTTTCCATGCAAGACAGTATACCCTCAAATAAAAACATTTGTTTGCCAATTGTTAGAATTTGCGCTAAAATCGCTGTACCAGTTTTTTCTGGGAACCTCCGAGGAGTTCCACGTAGGCTGGCATCTCGGTACAGGCTCAACACTATCAGGAAAGCAGAACAACAATGGCAACAGGGTACGGTATTTCGAGCAAGGGCAAGCATAACAGCGCGGGCGAAGAGATTCAGGACATTGACTGGGACAACCAGCCCGCGCCGCCGGTCAAGGGGAAGGGGATGCAGGCGCAGGCTCCCCCACCGAGGCCGGTTGATCCGTGGGGCGACTCGCAACTCGTGGACGATGACGTGAGCCAGCTTCCTACGAGTGAGGGCAAGGCGGGCCGGGAGTCGTCGGCGAATTCGGGCGGCGAGGAGCAGGATATGGGGGCGGATGTCGGTG
>NZ_JAYUPA010000302.1:0-1939 GCF_043760365.1 Armatimonas sp. | reverse complement strand
CTTCCTTAATTTGACTATTGGTAGCGACAAGATTAATAGTAGCTCAGGCCCTTGTTCGTAGCCTCAAGGTCGAAAGCGGCAGGGTCGAAGCCAGGACGAGCCCACTCAAGCCACTCGGATAGCTCACTGCCAGAAACAGAGCTAGAACCACCGCCTAGAGCCTCCAGAACCTCCTGGTAGCTCCAGATACCCCCACAGTCCTCAGGAGGGCAACAACGCTCACCAGAAAGGCACTTGGGCCGTCCCCCACCGGATTCGACACGCTCCTCAAGCACAACCTCATGACGCCAGTTATCGCCCATATCGTAGACATACACCAAACGGCTTCCCACCTCGGGAAAGGCACGATAGAGGCGCAACGCTCTACCACTGCGATCCGGCCCCTCGCCAGGCTCTAAGGAAAACTGGTAGCGAGTCCCGTAGGTTACTTTCGCCTCGCCCTCGCCGATAACAAACTCGTGGAGATGGCAGTCCTGCCAGCCGAAAGCGCTCTGGATCAGGTGATGAAGCTGGTTCAGATTCAAAGATGCAGCAACCAGCAAGCGACGCCAGATAGGGGGGTCTGACTCTGTAATCGTCACACGAAGCTGGAGCGACCAGCGCGACTCCTCAAGCACTGTGGCGGGATCGAGGAGCTCGCGGGCGGCTGTCTCCGGGTGAAAGTAGTCCTTCTGCCCCGTAATTCCCACGAGGTAGCGACCCAAGTACAGGGCAATCTCCTCAGGAGCTTCCTGACGCTCCAGGCTGTAGTCCATCACTTGAAGGAACTGGGTCATGGTTCCCATTGTGGCGCGGCAGCGATCCGGGCCGGTGGGAACAAACTGTGGCTCGCCCATCGCAGCCAGCTCCTGCTCGACAATTTCCGGAGCAATGCAGAGCGCTTCTAGGCGCTGCCGCACCGCCTCCATAAAGCGCGTCCCCAGTGTCTGGAGCGGTGCTGCAGGCAGTAGAACAGCGAGGCGACACCTCTGGCTGATGGCTAGGATAAGGTGCTTTGGTCTTAGGGGCAGGTAAGTAGCGTACCAGTCTCCCAGGTTCGCCGTTGATTCTGTAGGGATATCTGACTCTGTCTGGGTGCCAGACTTAATTTTTTTGGCGGGTAGCTTTAAGCGATCCAGGAGTTTCTTAGTGCAGCGTAGATTCGTCACTGGGGATAGGTTTGTCATGGGATTTGGCCTGATGCCTTCCACTTTTTGTACAGCTCCCTGCGCTTCTCTGGGCGATCAAAGACGGCGAGGAGGCGCTCACGGCTAGTTGGGCTTACCTTTCCGATTTGTGCCTCATAGCGCTTTCGTTCGGCCTCACAAAAGCTCTGGAAGGCTTCGTAGGGTGCCCCACCCTGGCTCTCCAAGGCAGCCAGCTCTGCGGCGAGTTCGGAAGCCGTTGGCGGCGGCGGAATCACCTCTGTGATCGCCTCCTGAGGCTCCATAGTCACCTCCTGCGGTACTGGCTTTTGTTCATCAGCGACGAGACTTTCCTCCCCGCCAAGTCTATCTTCACCTCCGAAGAGTCCTTGGCGGATGATATCGCCCACCCCTAGATCAGCCTGTTTCTCAGCGTTGGTGGGAACAAAGACTTCACGCTTCTCCAGCTCCCCCACGCAGATCTTGTCAAAGTAGGCTCCAGGGCGGTCTAGGGCTTGCTTTGCATTGCTACTCAGACGCCTTCGTGTGGCTCGTAGAGCTGCATTCCAGGCATCGAGCGTCCCTTTCCCTTCTGAGATCTCCCAGAGCTGCTGAAAGCGCCTTAGACTCCCTGGGTCTCCCGTTAGGGCTACGACCTCGGAGACGGCTTTGTCCCTGATGGCATATATGCCTTTTCCCCCCTCGTTGGGCGTTGAGGCCCCTGCTGTCTGGGTTTCTTGGGCGTCTTCGCTAACGTTCAACGCTTTCTTTACAGATACATTCGTATCTTTCTTTTTCTGGGAATCTCTTTCTTT
>NZ_JAYUPA010000301.1:0-5426 GCF_043760365.1 Armatimonas sp. | reverse complement strand
GGTAACCTCGTCCAGCGGGAGCTCGATGTTCGCTATAAAAACTCCAAGCTTGGTGTGGCTTGGTCGCTGGCGAACCCCATCGTTCGCGCTCTCATTCTCGCCGCCGTTTTCACCTATATCGTCCCCATCAAAACCAGCGGTGGCTCCTATTTTCCCTTCGTGGTGGCAACTTTCTTCCCATGGACCTACTTTCTGACCGGAATTCTCGATGCTGGAGACTCTGTTTCAAAGCACCTCCCTCTGGTTCGTAAGGTCTATTTTCCCCGTGAACTCTTGCCGCTGGCAACCACGATTGCCAACCTGCGGCACTTTCTCCTCACGCTGATGGTGGTGGTGCTGCCCCTTGTGCTCTTGCTCTATGTGAGCGACTGGGTACGCAACGGCACCGTGAGCTGGCCCCCTCTGGGGATTCTTCTTCTGCCGCTCCTGGTTCTGATGCAAACACTACTGATCGGGGGGATTGCACTCTTTCTATCGGCACTCAATGTTTTTTTTGAGGATATTAAATTCCTGACTGCGGTGGCACTCGATCTGCTCTTTTACGCCGTGCCGATCATCTACTTTCTGGAGCAGGTGCAGCACGCACAACAGATCACGGAGCCGTGGCGAGGGCTGATCTATCACGCTTTTTTGCTGAATCCGATCGTCGTGATTGTGACGAGCTACCGGGCATTTTTATTGCGCCCTGTGACAATGCCGAGTGGCGCACTGGGATTAAAGCAAGAGCTTCTCGTAAATCAGCCGGTGCCGTGGCTCTATTTTGCGTTTGCTATTATTGTCTGTGTGGCGACATTTATCGGCGGCTACGCATTTTTTAATAATCGAAAATGGCGCTTCGTGGAGCAGGCATGAGCCTTCCGGCCATCCAGATCACGGCGGTTTCCAAGCGCTTCAAACTTCCAGAGGATGGCTATGCTGGGATCAAAGGCAAGCTAGGGCAGCTCACGAAGGGGATTAAGCCGAAGTTCAAGATTGTCTCCGCTCTGGAGGACATCTCGCTCACGATTCAGAAAGGGGAGACAGTGGCACTCCTGGGGCGCAATGGCTCGGGGAAGTCCACGTTGCTCTCGCTGATTGCCAATGTGATGAAGCCTGACTCGGGCACGGTGACGTTTCCCGCATCGGCAGATCCCACGCATCCCCGACTCGCGCCGCTTCTCGAAGTGGGTGCTGGGTTTCATCCTGATTTGACGGGGCTCCAAAATATCACGTTCAATGGCTCGATTCTCGGGCTAAGTTGCGCGGAGATGGACGAGCGCCGCGAGGCGATTCTAGCGTTTGCGGACTTTGCCGAGCCCAAGTACTACGGCATGCCAGTGCGAACCTACTCGTCGGGGATGTTTGTGCGTCTGGGGTTCGCCGTGGCCGTCCATACCAACCCTGAGATTGTTCTCGTGGACGAGACTCTCTCGGTGGGGGACGCCCTCTTTCAGGAGAAGTGCCTTGCCAAGATCGCCGAGTTCCAGCGCGAGGGGCGCACGATTGTGGTGGTTAGCCACGATATGGAGGCGGTGAAAAAAGTAGCGACCCGGGCCGTGTGGCTTGCACAGGCCCGGGTCGCTGCGGATAGTCAAGATGTCAACGATGTTATTGCACGTTACTTAGACTCGCTCCATTGAGGAACTAAGCGCCAGTTGCTTCGGGCTCACTGTGCTCGCCGCGCTTGCTAATCCGGGCCGCGACACTGGACGCTGATTCCTTCACTGTAGACGCAAGTGTTGTGGTTTTCTCTTTCAAGGTTCCTCCCACTTCAGTTGCACGGGTTAGGGCCTTGTCATACGTATCAGCCGTTTTATCCTTGAGCTCATCGCCTTTTTGCTTGAGCTTCTCGCGAGTTTCATCGCCACTCTGAGGGGCATAGAGAAGCGCGAGGGCGGCACCCAGTGCGCCACCGATTAGTAGGCCGACCAGAAAGTCACTCTTATTATTTGCCATAGTTGGTTTCCTCCAAAACAGACTGTTGGGATTTACTAGATTGTAACACACGCGAACGCGGTCGCACACGCAGCGCCCTCGCTCCTGCCGCCACTCCGGCCAGTAGGGCGTTGAGGTTCACAAAAGGCGCATGAATAGTCTTCTGCACAAGCCGTGTCGTGACCTCTGTCTTGGCCTCCACGGTGGCGGCAATGGCATCTCCATGAGTGAGGAGGCTCTCCGTGGTGCTGCCAATACTCGCCAGCTTCTCGCTTGCCAGAACCAGAGTCGCCTCTGTTTTTTTGAGCAGGGGTTCCACCTGGGCCGTGAGTGCCTCAAGACGCGTGTTGAGGCGGTGCAGAAGAACGGTCAGGCCGATGATCACGACTGTCAGAATGAGGGAGAAGCCCAGATACCAGACAATCATTAAGTTGCTTGTGACAGGATTTAGAGTCATAAAATAATTTACTCCGAGTCTATAGATAATACCGCCTTGGGCCAAGAATAAAAACATCTCCTTTCTACCACCTAACCTGACAACGGCCCGCGGGACTCCCGTAGGCCGTTTTTTTTGGTTGTAGGAAACAAGAAAATCCCTGGTTCTTGGTGAGGAACCAGGGATTTAGGGTGACGTAAAAGATTTGAAAAAGGTCTATGCGGCCATCTTCAGGCGCGTCGGCTGGGTGTCGAACTTGGGCTTGTACATGGGGCAGCGGTAGCTCTTGGAGTGTTCCTTGGGGCTTTCCGCCTCCGCAATAAAAATTTTCCCGCCGGTGACACCACATTTTTCAAAGTTGCGGTCGTAGTTGCCACAGTCGTAGCAACGCCTCAGAATGGTCCAGCACACGGAGCAGCGTACTGAACCGATCAGCTCCACACGACCACAGAGAGGGCAGTGGATATAGACCTCGCGGAAGCCGAAGTCTTTTGTGGCCAGCGACTCTCGGATCTTACTATTAAAGTTTTCCAGATCACGCTGCAGCTCCACCGAGGTCGCCAGGAGCTGGTTCATGTGCTCCGCGCTCAGAAACTCACCAATGCGCTCATCGAGCATATCGCCGAGAACCGAGGCTTGCTTCTCAATACTCTTGAGGTGCTGCTCGGCCGTTTGGGATTTATAGGGTTTTTTTCGCTCCTCACGTGCCCCAAGGCTGCGTAGCATCTGCTCGGTCACACTCACAGGAACCCGTAGAAACGCTTCTTTCTTATTGGGGAACTGGCGAATGGCGCTGATGATCTTCTCGATATCGGAGATATTGAGCTTCTCGGCCTTTACTTTCTCAACGAGGCGAAGCTGGCTCGCGGTGTCTTCATTGATGCTTAATAAGGCACGGGCATGGCCTTCTTGGAACAGTGCACCTTTAGCGGGGTTTTGAACCAGCTCCTGTTGAATGGAAACGGGGAGCTCAAGGAGCTCCAGTGTCCGACGAACCGTGGTCTCGGAGACGCCTAGGGTCTTCGAGATCTTCTCGTAGCTCATGTGCTGGAGAAGTCCCTGGATTGCCCGCGCTTTTTCGATGACGTTCATGTCCTCGCGCTGGTAGTTTTCCAGTAAAGCGTCCGTTGCCGCGTCCTCATCATTAAGATCGCGTACAATAGCGGGAATCGAGTCTAACCCCAGCATCTTGCAGGCACGGTAGCGCCGCTCGCCCATGACGATCTCAAAGAGGCCCTTGTCCTTGCCCACTGCTGGACGCACGACAATCGGCTGGAGCACGCCTCGCTCTTTGATGGATGCGGCGAGCTCCTCTAAGGATTCCTGGTAAAATGTTCGGCGCGGCTGATTCTCGTTTGGCCGAATCTTGTCGAGGGAAAGGTTTTCAGTAGCCATAATGGTTCTCTGCAACAATTGTAGGACGATGGTCGTTGAAACTGGAGGTTTTCTATGGAGGCCCTGAATGCGGCGCTTCGCCCACTGGTGAGCTGGATTCAACAGCAGCCTGGTGTCGCGCTATTGCTCCTGCTGACTGTCCATCTTGTGACCATTGTGCTCGCCATCTTAGCGTTGCTCCGTGGTCGAAGGTTGGCGGCGCGACAGGCACGGATGCTTCGAGGAGTGAGTGGCGATAGCCTAGAGGAGCTGCTTCTCGACTACGCAGGGAATGTGACGGCATTTCGGGCGAACCTGGACAGAGCACTAACGACCAGCGATGCCAATACCAGCGGCCTGCGTCAGACGCTGCGCCGACTAGGGCTGCACCGCTATGATGCTTTTGCTAATGTCGGGGGGCTCCAGAGCTTTTCGCTGGCACTGCTCGATGAGGGGGCAAACGGGGTGGTTATCAGTGGCCTCTACTCCCGCCAGGAGATGCGGGTCTATGCGAAACCTATTGTTCGGGGGACGTCTGATATCGCTCTGACACCCGAAGAGCTGCGCGCTATCTCCGAGGCGCGCCTTCCCTCGGAGAAGGCATGAGCCTGAGCCTCACCCCTCTCCAAGAAAAACAGCTCATTGAAAGGAGCCGCAAAGGCGATGTTGCTGCATTTGACAAGCTAGTGCGCCGCTACGAGCGCACGGTTTACAATGTGGCTTACCGGCTCAGTGGCTCCCAGGATGATGCATCAGATATTGCTCAAGAAGCCTTCGTGCGTGCCTGGAACAACCTCAAGTCGTTTCGGGGTGAGGCGCAGTTCTCTACCTGGATTCACCGGATTGTCACGAACGTCTTTCTGGATGATCGTAAGAAAAAACGCTCCCGCCCGACCACATCGCTCGATGAGTCGGTGGAGCTGGATGAGAATAGCATCACCCGGCAGTTTGAGGACAGTGCGCCCGGGCCTGCGGCGATGATGGAAGGGGAAGAACGTCGCCTGATCCTGGAGAAAGCCATCCTGACCTTACCCGAAGCCCAGCGGGTGATGATTGTGATGTACCACAACCAGGGCTTGGCTTATGAAGAGATTGCGGAGCTGACGCAGCTTCCGATTGGCACGGTGAAGTCTCGGCTGAATCGTGCCCGACTGGCCTTGCGGGATCGGCTTGGAAAAGTGGCGGAACTTTTCGGAATTCATGAAAGTCCTAGCCTTCAGTAGGTTTAACGATTATGGATAGGAAACAATGGCGCGAGCTGGCGTCTGATTATATTGAGGGAACGCTTCCCGCAGAGAAGGCGAAGGAGGTGCGTGCTTTTCTGGCACAGAGCCCCGAGGCCCGCGCCGACGAGAGCGCACTGCGTGGGATCACACAGCACCTAAAGACGCTGCCAGACGTGGATCCGCCGCTCTTTTTTGCGGACAATGTTCTCTCCCGCATCCAGCGTGAGCAGCAAGAAGCGAGTCAGCGTGGCTGGCGTGCCTGGCTTCCCAGCTTGGGCCGGACGGCGCTCGGCTCCTTAGCGATGGGGGGCATTTTGGCTGCCGTTGCCTGGAAGTTTCTTGGGCCTGCGACTCCAGCTACTATTAATGAGGCAGGCTTTAGCCCCAATATCCCCCGCACTGCCACAAATAAAGTGCAGCCGGTAGGGCCATTGCCTACGTTGAAACTCACGAACTTGCGGCATGTAGAGAAAGCC
>NZ_JAYUPA010000300.1:0-5428 GCF_043760365.1 Armatimonas sp. | reverse complement strand
CCTGCCGTCGCTTTTCGATGCCACCACGCTCAAAGTGACAAATAAGGCGCTTGGAGGACGTAGCAGCCGGACATTTCTGGGCGAGGGGCTCTGGGACGCCGTGGCCAAGGAGCTAAAAAAAGGCGATACCATCGTGATGCAGTTCGGGCACAACGACGGTGGCGATAAGTTCAAGGGCACCCGCCCGCGTGCCTCGCTCAAGGGCAACGGCGACGAAATCGAGACGGGCGTCGTTGAGGCCACGGGCAAGGAGGAGACCGTCCGTAGCTACGGCTGGTATCTGCGAAAATACAGCACGGAGGCGAAAGCGAAAGGCGCAACGGTGGTGGTCTGCTCCCCCATTCCCCGCAATATCTGGAAAGACGGCAAGGTGGGGCGGGCGGTCAATGACTACGGTAAGTGGGCCAAAGAGGCAGCAGTGCAAGAAAAAGTCCACTTTCTCGATCTGAACACCCTGATCGCGGATCGCTACGAAGTGCTAGGCGAAGAGAGAGTGGCCGCACTATTCTTCGGCGACCACACCCACACCAGCCCCGACGGCGCGGCCCTCAACGCCAGCATTGTCGCCGAGGGCCTGAAGAAGCTACTCAAGCTCCCCTAGTAACCCTTCCGATGGGCGCTTGGGTCGTAGCCTTTGAAGTCCCGGCAGAGAGTAATGTACCAATGTTTGACGGGGCCATCGTAGCCAGGACGTGTGAGCAAAATTGGCTTTAGTGGCTCGACAGAAGCAAAGTATTTCCGGGCAACCGGAAGGCTCTCTTTTGCATCGTCCACATCGTTGACCAGCACGATGCTCTTGCCAATCAGCGCTTTCTCGTCGGTCCAGAGCCTGTAGTTATCCCACCGGACATTGAAGTACAGCCCGTTGGTCTGCGGCTGACCGGGCAGATAAAACGCCATCGCGGAGTTCACCCGATAGGTCACGCTGGCATAGGCGACCTCACGGCCCTCCGCCTTGAGTGTCTCGCCCGCCGCCGCCGTCTGCGCCATCAGCTCGGGCCAGCCGTAGGGCTCGTTGAGCTTGGTGAAGGGCAGTGCAGGCAGTGTAAGGCCGAGTTTGCCCGGTGCGCCTGGAAAGAACGCCAGCAGACAGAGAAAAACATTCAGCGCGATACTTGCCAGTGGAAGCGCTTTTTTACCATCGCGCCAGAGCCGTTCAAAGAGCACTGCCACCGGTAGCAAGCTCGCCAAGTGCATGGTCGTGGGCCAGTTGATCTCTAGCTTAGAGCGCAGCGAGGTCCAGATGCAGACCGCCAAGAGCGGCAGCGTGAAGGCCAGCACAAAGGCGCGGGATCTCTCGTCACGAAGAACAGCCTTGAGCTTCACCAGGCACCAGAGCTCGGTCAGCCAAGCAATCGGCCCCACAAAGAGCGCCTGCCCGGCGAGAAAATCCCCGAACCAGCGGCCAAACGCAGCGTCGGTATGGCGGCGGGAGAGTGTCTGGATATGGAGCGAGAACATCTGCTCATGCTGCCGATCCCAGAGTGCGTAGGGCAAGACCCCCAGCAAGGCAATTCCAAACGCAAGATACGGGTGCGGCGTCTTAAGCCACTTGCGGTAGTCGGGCACTAGCGCCAGCAGGAGTAAAACGCCAGGAGCGAACATCAACATCGTCAGCTTCGAAGCGATCCCCAGCGCAACGGTCGCCCCCACGGCGTACCAAAGCGCGGGCTTGTTTTCTTGCAGCGCCTTGGTCAGGAGCCAGAGTGCCAGCGCCCAGCAGACCACCAAGGGGCTATCGTAGGTGGCGAGCAGGCTCCCGGCGGCGTAGAGTGGCGCGAGGGAGAGTAGCACGAGCATCCACCAAGCCACTGCCTCCCCCAGCCAGCGCCGGGCCGTCAGAAACGTCAGCCACGAGCCCAGCGCCGCGAAGACAATCGGCATCAGCCGAACGCCGAGGTGCGTGTGCCCCGCGAGCAGTGTCCCCAGCTTGATACAGTACGCAATCCCCGGCCCCTGATCGTAGTAGGACAGATCCAGGTGACGGCTCCACTGCCAGTAATACGCCTCGTCCCAGGCGAGGCCGAGCTGCGCCCCGTAGAAAAGCCGAAAGAGTGTCAGCGCCCCAATAAGCAGCAGCGCCGAGCGTGTGGTGCGTGTCATAGACCCTGATTGTACCCGCCCTCAGAAAGCCACACATTCCCTTAGACTACCGCACCTACTGGCATCTCGACAGTGAATTTTGAGACACAAATCCTATGACATATTGCACGGAACCCAATACAAACCACCGCTCGTCTATAAAGACAAGTTTTGCAAGAAAGGCAACAAACATGAAAAAGCACTTAGCACAACAAATCACCCTCGCGACTGTAGTTATAACACTACTTACAATGTCAGTGGCACAATCAAACGCCAATCCAATCTCCCCACAAGAGCAAGGTTTGGTTGGACTTGGAGGTGAGACGCTCTTCGTCTTTAAGTCTGACTCAGACTTAAATAAAGACATGAAAACTCGTGTGAATGATTCTCATGATCGCCTCCGATTTATTTTAAACAATCCCAATCTAAAATCAAAAGATATCCTAGTAAAGCCACTGGGGAATTACGGTGCAAAAATCACGGCTAATGGTCAATTGATAGTCCCTATCGGGGTTGCAGAGGCATCGGCACACGGCTCAACTCCTATGCAGCTTGCAAAAGACTGGGCATTTCACTTACGTCAAGTCCTTCCAAAGCTCACGGCGCGCCCGGATCTTTTTGCTCGGAGCTATTCCCTGCTCACCAAGCGCTCTCTCACCAAGCGCTAGCAGGCTTCGCTAGACTTACCTAAAGGAATAAAACTATGAAAACCAGACGTTTCATCATCGCTTTGACCGTTTTTAGTGCCATGCTTTTTGCCCTCTCAGGCTGTAGTGGCGGAGGCAGTATCTCCGCGGAGGCGGGTCTCTCGGGCGGCCTCTCCAGCGGGAGTGGCTCCACCAGTACCACGAGCAGCGCCACCGCCCGCTAGATTCAAGCTAGGTAAGGACAGAACAAGGAAAAAATGATGTTTCGACAGCCCCGGAATTTGGACCGCCCGATTGTGGTCTCCGCACGCTTTTACACGCCCAAGCAAGAGAGCCACTTTCAGCTCTACCGGATCAATCCCGATGGCTCGGGCAAGCAGACACTCACCCATGCCGACGCGGAGGACTACACCCCACGCTGGTCACGCGATGGTAATCATATTCTCTTTGTTCGCTCGTTTGAGCGCCTCAATCCTGTGCGTCTTGAGCTGCACCAGATCGCTCTGGATGGATCTCAGGACCGCAAGCTCTGGGAGACGACCTCGGAGTACAAGCCTTCGTTCTATTTCGATGAAGACGATGTCATCCTGACTATCGGACGGAAAAAGTATGTCATCCAAGCAAGTACGGGTCGCCAGATCGCCCTCACAGAACGTCCGGTGGGGTTGCTCTCTCCAAGTGGGAAGTACCGCGTGCTAGACAACCGTATCCTCCACGAGACGAACAAAACAGTCTTGCTTCCTCCAGAGCTGGAGGCAATGGGCTGGTTAGACAACGCGACACTGCTCTGTGCCACTCGGGAGCGCCCGGAAAACCGCTACCAGCGCCCTCCCTTGCTGCACCTACTTGAGACCACGGGGCGTCTGCGACGCTCGTTCCGCGTGATCTATGAGCAAGGTGCAGAGGCACTTGTCCGCCGGGATGGGCCAGGACGCTGGCGCAAGGCGCTGCCAGTTCCCTGGAATCATGACCAGGTACTCCTAGGCTGCGAGCGCGGCGATAGCCTGGCCGGTATGTGGCAGGAGTCACTTCTGCTAGATCTGACTTCAGGAAAAGCCGCCCCCTTTACCCAGCACGGCAGGCTCGCCTTGGCTCCCAACGGCTACGAGTATGTCACTACCTACAACCGGACACGCCGTGTCTACCAGGGACGGCAGATCACACTTCAAGCTCTGTATGCCGGAGACCGCCGCAAGCCCACGGCGCAGCGCTCCCTTTTGGGCAGTGAGGTGGAAGTGAACGGCGCGGACTGGTACGGTGGGAGCGAGCTGCGTCTCGCTGGCTAGACCTACTCCACGATAAACTTGAGCTGATCGGGTTTGGTGAGGACGACCTCAGGGCTGCCTTTGAAGTCCTCAAACTTGCCAGAGATCAGTACATGCTTGCCCTTGAGGCTCTGCATGTCCGGAAAGTCGGCGTAGTTTTTCACCCGAAGCACGGCAGTAAGCGCGTTGCGGTAGTTTTTGTCGAAGTTTAAGATCACCAGGCCGTTACTGCTGGGGGAGAAGACTTTTACGACTGTCCCCGCAAACGCCCCGTCTTTGCCGACCAATTTCTTCGCCCCCACCAGATCCGTGGCTTTCAGCGCCTTGGTCACAGAGCCATCGGCGGCCTTGACAGTCCCAAACTTTACGGTTTTCGAAGCAACTATTGCTTGTGGCTTGGCAGGCTCGGGTTTGGGTTTATCCTCCTGAGCAAAAACAAACGAGACACTCAAGGCGCACAGGGCGGCAAGTAGAGAAAGACGGAGCTTGAACATACCCCTATTGTACTACAACGATCTCGCGCAGCGAAATCCGGTATCATTTCAGGTGGCCTTCGCGCCCTCGATCCCACGCTCGTAGGTGCGGCAGCCGCGCTCGCCGTAGCCAACCGCACCGCCTTTGATAATGCGCTGCTCGGGGTTGCCATTGGGGTGGCCTTGCACCCACTCCCAGGCATTGCCCGCCATATCCCGGCAGCCGTAGGGGCTGGCCCCCGCAGGCACCGAGCCCACCGGGCGCACCCGTGAGTACTTGCCACAGGCTAGTTTTAGCGTCGGTTTGGGCGCACGCGCCGTCACTTTATTCTTATCCCAGGTAGCGCCCCAGGGGAACCGACGGCCATCCGTGCCACGGGCGGCCTTCTCCCACTCATCCTCGGTGGGGAGCCGCTTGCCCGCCCAATGCGCATAGGCTTCGGCATCGGTGTAGGTCACGCCCGTGACGGGAAGTTTTTCCTGACCCGGATCGAATGCGTGCGCAGGGCGGAAGCGTGCAAACGCAGCGTTAGTGACTTCGTCGCGATCTATAAAAAATGCGGGAAGAGAAACCCGGTGCTGGGGGCGGCGCTCCTCATCGGTGTCGGGATCATCGGTTCCGACCAGGGCTTCTCCCGCAGAAATCAGCACCATTCCTTCCGGAGTCGGTGGGAGGTGTGTGGGTAATGTGACAGGCTGACAGCCGCTCAGAAAGAGCACAATGAGCACAAAGAGCAGTGCCGCACCGATTCGTAGAGAAGCTTTCATACTCTCTCTACAAACACGGTGCGGCGGAAAGTTCCGGTGCCCAGTTTTAGTTCTTGCGACGACGTGCAAGAGGAAGCAAGCCAAGTAGTGCGAGGCTCAGAGTCGCAGGCTCAGGGACACAGTTCGGAGCATGGTGCTGGGGATCATGCCCCGCGTAAGCAGGAACAGTGACAGCAAGACCAATAACCAGAAC
>NZ_JAYUPA010000299.1:0-1943 GCF_043760365.1 Armatimonas sp. | reverse complement strand
GATACGACACTTGAGGTGCAACGGGCGTTTAAGAAAGTGCGGGTCAAAGACGATGCGGAGCGGCAGTCCGTTATTCGTGAAGCACGGCTGTTAGTCAAACTGGGCAGCCACCCCAATATCGTGCAGATCTACGACATTATCGAGGGCGATACGTTTGTGGGGATGGTTATGGACTGGATTGAGGGACAGACGCTCTCGGAGTATCTGGCGAGCAAAGGAACGCTGAGTAAATCCGAAGCGCTTGCGATTACGGGTGAGGTTCTTGTGGCGCTTGAGTTTGCCCATAGCCAGAATATTTTACACAGTGACATCAAGCCGGGCAATGTGATGCGCGGCACGGATGGCAGTATCCGTCTGGTTGATTTTGGCGTCGCTCGTACACTAGGGACGCACAGCATGGGCACCGCTATGGGAGTGACCTACCCGTTCGCCCCGCCCGAGTTCTTCCAGCCGCCGCATAAGCTCGACCTACGCGCGGATCTGTGGGCTGTTGGGGTGATGCTCTATCAACTTGTTACTGCCCGGCTTCCCTTCACCGTTGAGGCGGCCCAGTCCAGCAACCCCTTCGCTTGGGCAAATGCGATTACTCCATGCCAATACGCCGCGCCGCCGGATAGAGAAATCGCAGCTTTGCTCACTCATGTTTTGGTTCCCCTGGATCAGCGCTTCCCCACTGCAAGCACCTTTCGAGTCGCACTCCAAGCACCGCTGCCTAATCCTGCCCCTATCCCCAAACCCTTCGTGAAGCAGGAACCAACCGGGAGGCTCCCCCTACTCGAAACCTACAAAGCGCAGCTTGTGCAGATTCCTGCTGGTGTTCTCAAGCAACAAACGGGGACAAAGCCTGTGTATGAAAATCGGGCTGCGAAAGGATTTGTTGCGGGCCTGACGGGAAAGATGGAGCGGGTGAAAGTGGGCGATGAGGCTGTTTTTAGCGAGACTAAGATTGCTACCTTTCGGATGGGACGCACGCCGGTGACGGTGGGAATGTGGAAGGAGTATGCGGATACGAAGCTCGGTGGCACAATGCCGGAGCTGCCCGACGATTATCCCGTCTGGGCGAAGGGCTGGGACTCGGTTCTGGAGCACCCGATAGTGAACGTGAGTTGGGAGGATTGCAAAGCCTACGCGGACTGGGCGGGTCTTGTGCTTGCTGGTGAGCTTCAGTGGGAGTTTGCGGCGAGCGGGAGCAATGGCCGCGTGTATCCGTGGGGCGATATGTGGGATGCGAACAAGTGCCAGTGTAGCAAGAAGACGCCTGGTGATGCAGGCGGTACCGCCCCTGTCGGTAGTTTTCCTGCGGGGTCGTTTGGCCTTTACGATATGGCGGGCAATGTGTGGGAGTGGTGTTCGGATTGGTACGATAGTGAGAAGAAGTATCGGGTAGCTCGCGGCGGCTCCTGGTACGACAACAGGACGGATGGCTTCCGCTGCGCGGTCCGGGGCTGGGGTTCGCCCGACAACCGGAGCGGTGGCAACTGCGGTTTCCGTCTGTCTTCCCCTCTCCCCGTGCCTTAATTGCCTCGCACCACTCGTGACCCTCTTTGCTGCGAATAGGGTCGGACGAGGAACGAGGACGGGGGAAGGTAAGAAGCGCAGCGAGGCTACTACGGGTTGCGTAGCTCTTGCCAGGTCTCGATGTCCCACAGGCGATCCGCGAAGCTTTCCAGTGTCTCCACCGACGTGATACTCTCCAGAAACGCACGGGTCGCCTCGTCCGCCTCGCCCAAGCGCCGCCGCCCGAAGCGCAGCAGCATCTCACGGGCTTCTTCAAGAGTGCCTTCTTGTTTGCCCTCTTGCCTACCTTCTTGCCTACCCTCGCGTAGTCCTTCTTGTCTGCCTTCTTTCAAGACGGCTTGATAGGTCGAGGATAGTTCCAGTACATTTCGGCTCATGATCTTCTCCACAAAGGTTTCGTCGTATTTTAGTCCCAATAAAACAAA
>NZ_JAYUPA010000298.1:0-1943 GCF_043760365.1 Armatimonas sp. | reverse complement strand
GAATGGGCCTCGTCACGTCGGTGGTTTTGGCATAATCCAGATCCAGATCGGGATACTGCTTTTGCAGATACTCGACTGTCAGCCCGTGATCGCTCGGGTAGAACGTCATGGGCTGTCTGCCGCTGGCTTCCACCAGCCGCATTGCCGCACCTGCGTTCCAGTGCCACTCACAGCCGTTGCTATCGGTGAAGCAGAAGACCTAGTCGTCCGTGTGGAGCACGATGACTTTTGGGCCATTCTTGAGAGTGGTCATGGGTCAATACTCCTCGCGAATCATCGCTAAACTCTCTTGCCAACCCGCCGAGGTCACTATCCAGATGACGGTGCTGTCTTTCAGGGTGTAGCTGGAGAGAACTCGACCGCCGCGCTTAATCTCCTGTTCGTTGACGACTCGGTCGTCGTAGCACATCTCCGCGCCGTAGTCGCCTTCCCGATGCCGCTTGAGTAGGTGCATCAGCTCTTCCTCATTGCGGATCAGGGCTTCGACGGCGGCTGGGGTGATGTAGACCTTGCCCAAGAGAAACTTGATGGGACGGGTATAACCGCTCATGAAGTCACCTCCTGTGAAGGTTTTGTCTCATAGACGAAGGTCTCTCGCCTCTGTCGCTGTGCTCTTTCCGGGACTTGCCCGGTGAGCCTTCGCACCACTTCGGCAGCGCCTTTGCGATAGACTGTGACGACCACGAGAGAGCCGGTGTCGGCTTCTCGCACTGCCCAGTGCCGACCGCCTTTGTAGCGAGAAATCGTCAGGGACATGCCCAGTGGATTTAGGGGCATGTCGGTACCTCCAAACCTTGCTTTAGAACGCGAGTCGCGCTTTGCAGCACTTGCTCAATGCTCGCCTCTCGTTCCACCGCCTCCCAGCGTGCGCTGAGTCGTGCGATGGCGGCTCTCTGCGTGAGCAGGAGCTTTCTCCATCCGAGGGTGTGCTTGCAGGGATAACGCCCGCCATGCTTCTCAAAGAAGGGGCATGAACAGGTGTTCTCCAAGCGATCTACCGTGTAGGTCGCTCCCGGTTGGGATCGAACCAAATAACGGTTGGCATCGAGGCAGCGGATTCTATATCCGTCCTCGAAGAGTCGTTGTGCCCGCTCGTTGACGTTGGCGAGGAGTCTCGCTTCATCCAATGAAACAGGAGACCGTTGGGCGGTCATAGGGTTGGTATCCTTTCTAAAACGAAAAGCCCGAGCCATGATCACCCGTCTCCGGGCAGCATGGCCCGGTGATCTGGGGAAACGAGAGCGGTGTTATCTCCGCTTTAACAGTGCCTCTAGAGCGCGAAGCTGTTCAGGCTTTGGAACAGCGGGAGAATCTATGCCTCGAACACCTCGGCAGGTCGTTAGGATCTGCTCCAGTAGTTCGATGGCCTCCTCCGCACTTGGCGGTAGCGGTACGACCTCACCGTCCTCCGGCTCGCCGATGTAGTCGTCAAGCTCGGTAACAGGGACTTCGATGCGCCAACCGCGATGGGCTTGGATCACCTGATCTTCGACAAGCAGGTGAACGACACCGAAGCGCCATTTCTCCTCGATCTCTGCCGCCAGCCCCCGGAGGCGCTGGCAGACAGCGGCAAGCCGCTTGTCTATCGTGGGGGAAATAGCGCTCACACCAGTAGTCCTCCTTTCGGAGAAAGAATCCGCGTGCGTAGTGCTTGGTCTGCTCGGCTCTCGCTAGTAGTGTCGATCAGGACACTTGCCAGCGTTTCAAGCTCGAAACGGCTCTCGACGGGCAGTTTCTGCGCTGCGCTGGTGACGGCGTTTACAAGGCCGTAGAGCGTGTCCTGGTGGGACTCGCCATACAGTCCGAACTTGATGTACTCAGCGGTTTGCTTGGAGAGTTTCCAGGCATCGGCCAGCACCTCGATAGCTCGGGCAGGATCGGGCACAATCGTATTGGTGGAGAGGATCATCTGCTCAATGAACGCCGCCGCCACAAGTCGTGCC
>NZ_JAYUPA010000297.1:0-1945 GCF_043760365.1 Armatimonas sp. | reverse complement strand
GGCAACGCGTCAATCAATGGGCGCTCTACTCTAGAGCATCTTCGGGATGCGTTCGATGGCGCTGCGCTACTCGCTCGTGGTGTGGGCATGGTAGCTGGTCCAGACATGAGTAAGCTGCCTGATTTCACCGGGGCTATCCCTCTGGAGCAACTGAGCACATCCGACACGCGCGAGCTGCTGGAGCTGCTCACACGGGCTCTGGTGGTCGCAGAGCGTGTAGACGCGGCCCGTGGTCGTAGCGTTGGCCTCGATGCTCCCCTGGGCGAAGATGAGCCTGCTGGGTGCGATCTGGCGGAAGCTATCGGACTGATTAGGCTGCGCGTCAAGGAAGAAGTCCTAGGCGCTGGGCCTGGGAGGGAGTAAAGACACCATGAGCAATTTAACGATAGAGGCGGTGCCGGATGAGCTGGTTGCCCTTACTACCACCCCAGAAGGCATGGCACTGGCAATAGCCGCTGTGCTCGATGCGTTTGGGATGGGTGATGAGCAACTTGATGAGGAAACCCTGGCTGGGCTTCGGCGCGGCCTCGCTGACATTGCAGCAGGACGTACCTATAGCTTCGAGGAGGCGTATACAGAAGGGCGCGAGGAGCTTATCGCCCGGATGAAGGCTAGCAAGCATGACGATGGGCGGAGATCCGAATCTCCGGGATCGATCCACCGTGCTGCCTGATTCCCTCTCAGACGACGAATACCCTTCTCTGCGGCGCTACATGATTCGCTTCTCGAAAGAGGCGAAGCTAAATGCGGTCGAGCAGGCACACGGGCTGTTCTTGTTCACGGGTGAGGAGAAAGACGGCCTGGCGCTTCATGATGACTTCTACGCCCATGCCGCGACACTTGCCACCCTACCCGACCGTCATGTAATCCGTCGAGCAGAGTCAAAGCTGCTTGGCCTTGAGCTGCGGCGGCTTGTGGTGCGCTCTCAGTTCCATCTGTTCTACCGTATTGAAGACGGTGATGATGGGCCGATGGTCGTGGTGGTCTATATCCGTTCGGGATACCAGAAGCCTTTGAGCAAGGACGAAGCCCGCCGCATCCTGGAGAATCAGTAGGGTGCCTGAAGCCGACTTCCTCACGATCTCGCAAGCCTCCCGCGCTTTGGGAGTTCCTGAGCGTTCGGCTCGCCGTGCGGCGGAGAGATTGGCGGACAATGACCGCCAAAAGGCAGCCAATGGCCGGACACTGGTAAAGGTTTCGGCGCTGGCCTCACAGATGGGATTACCTCCCGTGGCCGAGTTTGGCGGACAACTGGCCGAAGAATTGGCGGACAAATGTGGTCAGGATTCGGCCACGGTTGAAGTGTTGGCGGACAATGGCGGACAACCTGATGATGGTTCGAACCATCACGACGGAGTGCTCATCGAGCAGCTACGCAGTGAGAATGCCTATCTGAAGGCGCAGGCGGACAAGTGGCAGGAGCAAGCAGAGAAATCCCTCCAGCTTGTGGACCAGGCACAACGGCTTCAGCTCGCCGCGCAGCACCGCATCGCAGAGCTGGAAGGCAAAGCACTGCCAGCAGTAGAGCAGATTACAGGCTCCGGCCTCCCTGGTGGCGATTCTGGCGAGGTTTCGAGTGCGGGGGGAATCACCACACCGGACAATGAGAAAGCGCCCTGGTGGGCATTTTGGAGAAAAAACTAATGTTTACTCAGGGATTGACAAAACCAAGTTGGAGGGGTGACAATAATACAACAATTTACGGCTCTATCCTGGCGGATGCGATCATCATGCCAGAGGCGATAATCCAGGCCTCTTGTCTCGCTCTTGGGCGATGACAGGGGGTTTGTTGTTTTTAGAGTTGCGTCATACGAAACGGAGTGGAGAAAACATTCTGTGTACGATATGACGCTAAAAATGGTGTGAAATAGCACAGCCGTCCCGTAAGAGCCTGGCAGCTCAAGCGGGACGGCTGAGGATGGGGAGTGTCAACAAACTAGGGTTT
>NZ_JAYUPA010000296.1:0-1947 GCF_043760365.1 Armatimonas sp. | reverse complement strand
CTCTGCCAGTGTCTCCGCCGAGGCTTGCGCCGCAAAGCGTAGCTTCTCTAAGTCACGCACAATGCCATCCTCGGTGGCTTTCTGGAGTTTTTGTACAGTCGCGACGTGTTTTTTTGCCGCGTCCAGCCACTCACGAATGGGTTTTTCGTGAGCGCTGAGTGTCTCGGAAAGTGTCATAAAACTCTCTCTTATCCTTCTAAAAGAAGCGTCTCGGGGTCTTCGATCAGCTCTTTGACCTTGACTAGAAATCGGACGGCGGTGCTGCCGTCAATGATGCGATGGTCGTAGCTGAGCGCGACATACATAATGGGGCGAATCACAATCTCATCACCGACTACCACGGGGCGCTTGACGATATTGTGCATCCCTAGGATTCCCACTTGCGGGTAGTTGAGGATTGGAGTGGAGAGCATCGAGCCGAATGTGCCGCCATTGGTGATGGAGAATGTTCCGCCCGTCAGATCGGAGAGGCTGAGCTTGCCCTCTTTAGCCTTGCCCGCCACTTCCTTGATCTTCTTCTCAATGGCCGCGAAGCTGAGCTTGTCGGCATCCCGGATAATCGGCACCACCAAGCCATCTTCCAGCCCGACCGCGATGCCAATATCGTAGTATTTCTTGAGAATAATCTCGCCGCGTGCATCGTCAATCTCGGCGTTGACCGTCGGGAACTGCTTGAGTGCCCCGACAGTGGCCTTGGTGAAGAAACTCATGAATCCCAGCCCGACACCAAAGCGGCTCTCAAAGTCCACCTTGCGCCGCGCCCGAAGCTCCATGACTTTGCTCATGTCCACTTCATTAAAAGTGGTGAGCATCGCCGCCGTGTTCTGGGCGTTCTTGAGGTTTGTCGCAATTGCCTTCCGCTTGCGCGAGAGCGGAACGCGCTCAACGGGCCTACCATCCCCCCCGTCCGACGGGAGAGCCGGAGCGGTGACAGCGGGTGATGCAGTGACTTTGGGCAGGGTGAGCTTGGCTTCGACATCGGCTTTACCGATCTTGCCGGCGGGGCCAGTGCCCGCGACGCCATCGAGTGGGAGATTGTTGGCCGCCGCCATCGCCGCCGCCACGGGTGTGGCATCGGCACTTTCCCCCTTCGCGGAGCCGGAGGGGGTCGGCGGTGGTGCCGCCGGGGGGAGGCCAGCCTCGATCAGGCCGATGGCCTGGCCCACGGCGACCGTGGCTCCGACCTCGGCTAAGATTTGAGTGAGCACACCGTCGGTGTCGGCCTCGATCACTTGATTGACTTTATCGGTCTCGAGCTCGACCAGTGCCTCTCGTGCTTTGACAGCCTCACCGGGCTTCTTCAGCCACTGCGCCACGGTCGCCTCGACGATGGACTCGCCCATCTGGGGAACTACTATCTCAAGCGGCATTTGCTACTTCGCTCTCTTTCTTGCGGGGACGTTCAGAAACGCCTCCGTGACAATTCGATGCTGTTCGGTGTTATGGGTCGTCTGGGAACCCTCGGCGGGGCTCGCTTCCTCAGGGCGACCGATGTAGACCGGCTTGAAGCCCAGCAGCTTCTCCAGGCGGGGGGCCATAAAGACCCACGCGCCCATGTTCTGCGGCTCTTCCTGTAGCCAGATCACTTCCTGCACCGACGGATAGCTGGCGATCAGCGCCTCTAAATCACCCGTAGGGAAGGGGTAGAGCTGCTCCACGCGGGCCACGGCAACGCCCTCAGCGGCGAGATAGTCGGGGCGCTCGGTGTACTGCGGGGCCGCACCGTAGACCATGTCGTAGTAGACTTTCCCGCTACAGAGAACCAGCCGCGTGACGTTTTTCTTACGGCTGGGGTCGCGCGTGTCGTCGAGCACTGCCTGGAAGCCGCCCGCCGAGAGCTCGGCGAGGGTGGCGGCGGCGCGGGCATGGCGCAGGAGACTCTTGGGGGTCATGACGACCAGCGGACGTGGATCTGTCTTGAGGGTGGCACTCTGCCGGCGAAGCAAG
>NZ_JAYUPA010000295.1:0-1948 GCF_043760365.1 Armatimonas sp. | reverse complement strand
GCCCAATTCCCAGGCGCGGCGTGTCGTCCACAAAGACCGGCAGGAGCGCGCCACTCGCACTCTTCCAGACGCGACGCGGACGAACGATCTCACCTGTCAGAGCGGCGTGCGAAAAACTCGTGTCGGGCTGCTTGTTCCAGTTGCCCCCCGCCGTCGGGTTCAGGCCCAGCACACGCTCCAGCACCAGCGTCAGCAGCTCGGCCTGTGCCCCCGGCTTTACCAGCAAGCGGCGCAGGTTCTCGACGTGCTCAGAGCGCAGAGGCGGCGGTGCTGCCTCATCGGGGAAGCGATCCAGCACGCGGGCCGGGGCGATCAGGAGACCGCCGTGCCGTAGTGATGCCCACCAGAAGCCAGTCTCTGCCATCAGCGGCCTCCCTCAGGCAGGCGAATCTCAACGGTCACGGGAAAGACCCGCGCCTCGCCGCGCAGTGTGAAACGCTTCGGGAGTACGCCCTCGACAATACGTTTGCGCTCGCGGGTGAGTAGCGCACGTAGCTCCTCATAGCGCTCCTTGCGTCGCTTCAGCTCCTCTTCTTTTTCCGCCTGGGTTCTAGCGATCTGTCCCACACGCTCGTCTTCTCCGAAGAGCGTCGGCTGCGCTTTGAGGCTTGCCATCTGCGCATTCATCTCCGCGATCTCCCGCTCCAAGCGCTGGAGGGTCTGCTGCTGAATCATTGTTGAGAGCTCACCCTGGCGGCTCTGGAAGCGCTCCTGCTCCTCGCGGGTTGCCGCCTTGCCATCCTCCTGAAGCGCCCGCGTCAGGCGCTCCGTGAGCGACTTCCCCGCTTCCCGCAAGAGCGCCCGCACGTCGGTATCCACCTCACCCCAGAGCGCCCTGGCACGCGCCGCATCTCTGGCATCGAAGGTTAGCGTAGCGGGATAGAGCACACGCGCCGCCTGGTGGGGGAGCGCGTCGGCCAACTCACTGTTCTTGATGGGCAGGCGCAGGGTATGTACCCAGTGGTGGAAGCGCTCCCGAAGCTCGTTGACCGCCACTTCCTCGACCGTGAGCAGAATCAGCGCATCGCAGCCGGGCGGAACCCCGCCACGGCGCACCGTCCAGCGCGTCGCCTTCTCCTCACTGCCCCCGCCCGGAAACCGCAGGCGGGCAAACGAGGCCAGCGCCCGGTGGTAGAGCGGGTGGGCCAGGTGCAGGAGCGCTGTGTCCTTCACCGTGCGGAAGATCGGTCGCCCGTTGATCGTCTCTAAATAGTAGGCAGGATCGAAGACTAGCGCGGGCAAGGCTCCCGGCGTCTTGGCGGTTCCCCCACGGCGCAAGCAGGTATCAATGAGTGCATTCCAATCGGACGGGATCGGGTGGCGCAGGCGTACGCGGCGCGGGTCGCTCGTGTCGGTATCGAAGCGTGGCCGCCCGCCACTAGCCGCCAGCGCTGTCTCCAGCGTCTCTGAAAGGGTCTGTGGCGTGAGATCCAGCTCCGCCGCGAGTGCCTCCAGCCGCTTGGCCTCGCCCTCCTCGCTGATGGGAGCCTTTGCCGCCGAGCGCAGGATCTCCGTGCGATCGTGCACGAGGGCAAGGGCGCTGTCCAGGTCTATCTCCACGTTAGCCACGGACTCGTTCTGGATAAAGCGCCGTTGGAACGCCGTGTCAAAGACCTCACCCGCCGAGCCCAAATCGCTACGAATCGAGTTCACCTTCCGCACCACGATGCCCAGAAACTTCAGGTCAGCATCGTCTTGCGTGTCGAAGTGGAAGACCCCTACATCACGAGATTGCCCATGCCGATCCAGACGCCCATTTCTTTGCTCCAGCCGCGACGGGTTCCAGGGCACATCGAAGTGCAGTAGGTAGCGAGCCGTTGCCTGGAGGTTCAAGCCCTCGGCAGCGGCATCGGTGCCGATCAAAATCCGCACGGCGCTGGCCGGGTCGTTGAAGGCCAGCTTCACGGCGGAGCGCTGGTTGTCGTCCATTCCCCCAAACAGCGTCACC
>NZ_JAYUPA010000294.1:0-16501 GCF_043760365.1 Armatimonas sp. | reverse complement strand
TGCCCGCAAAATAGGGCGATGATTCATAGATCACGGGCACGCGAAGGCGCTCTACTTCCGTTTGCTTTTGGCGGGTGACATCCACATGCACGCGGTCTCGCTTCCCGTTTCTGTCGGAATCGAACTCCGTCTCGACCCAGAGGTTTTCACGAATCCACTCGCTGGCGTTTGCGAATGCGGGGACAACCTGCGCCTGGCCGTCCACAAAGACGGGCTTGGCGGACGCAACCTGTGCTGAGGCCGGAACAGATAACAGTGTGACACTGACAACCCAGGCAAGCAGGGAGCCAGAGCGGCAAAAAGAGGAGGGGGGCATTGACATGATGCTCCGATTATACAGTACTGCGACGAACACCAGCGCCGGGGTATGAACACCCCGGGCACCGCTTCGCTCCTGGCGCAAGCGCCCCGAAGTCGCTCCGCGACATGAGATTTAGAAACAAAGCAAAATAGTTGGGTTATTTGCTTGACATTGATTTGAGACAATGATATTGTTGTGTTGGCTGTTACGCCTCTAATAAACTACAGAACGAAAGAATTACAGAAGGAAAGCAAAATGCATAAGAAAAACAAATTTCTAAAAATCGGTAGAAAGGTTTTCATTGTTCATGATTATGGAATTTTCACCCTCAGGCAACCTTCCTGGTGGTATTCACGAGCCGGAGAGCTGGGCTGAGTTTGTATTGTGCTTTGGGACAAATCCGACGCGTCGTCGTCAAATCGAAGGGCTGAAAGATGCTCTGCGATTGCTCAAAGCGGCAGGCTGTCAAGTTGTTTATGTGAACGGAAGTTTCACGACGGCGAAAGAATTGCCAGGAGATTTTGATGCTTGCTGGGACACAGCAGGCGTTGACTTTGACCGACTCGATGATATTTTCTTTAAGCTGCGCTCTCCTCGAACGAAGATGAAAGCGCGGTTTGGGGGAGAGCTGTTTCCTGCGAACGCCGGGGCAGGCAATGGTGAGGATTTTCTGGAGTTTTTCCAGCACGACCGCAACGGGATACCGAAGGGGATCGTGAGATTGGATTTGAGGAGACTAAATGGCAGCGATCTTGAACCAGCGCCAGTACCGGATCACAAAATCTTGGGTGCGGCGCTTCGAGAAAACACTAGCTGACTTTCTAGGTGCGGAGGCGACGAAGGCGCTTCACCCGAAACAGCGTGAACTAGAGGAAATGGCGATTCGAGGGCAGCTTGAAACGCTTCAGTCCGAAGTGGCGGAGTACGAAGGACTTCTTGCCAATGCCCAGCCGCTCGTCGTGAACTCGATGGGGGACTTGCCGCGTGCGCTGATCCGTGCCCGTATCTCAGCGGACATGACGCAAAAAGAACTCGCGGAACGGCTTGGACTCAAAGAGCAACAGATTCAGCGCTACGAGTCCAGCGAGTACCAGGGGGCAAGTCTGGCACGAATCACCGCGATTATGGCGGCGCTGAATCTGGAACTCGAAGGGATCATGTCGCGGAGCGACTTCGGGGCGGGAGATCGGCGGTTCCGAGGCACCATTTCTCAACCCAGTCCCACTTGCCGTAGCCCCAGTACGGGCTGATATGACCCGCGCCCGTGAGCATCGTACACGCGATTCCGAGGCGCTTGGCGTAGGTTTCCATCTGCTCCCACGTAGCGTAGTCGTCGTCGTTGCCGCCGACCAGGTGCGTGACGGCTGCGGCTTGGGCGATAGCGGTATCATTGAGCGGAGGTGGGAAGAACGTGTCCACTGTGGCGGGAGCGCTCCACGGGGGGATGCCGGGGACGACGTACGGCGGGGCGACCAGCAGCACGCGCTCGGCGAGTTTCTTGCCTGCGCGGGCAGCGACGTGAAGATAGGTGATGGCTCCGAGGCTGTGACAGACAACGGTGAGATTATCGGGATCACCCGCAGTGGCAAACGCGGCTTCGTGGCCTGCAATCCAGAGGTCGAGATTCGGCGCTGTTGGCTCGGGGAGCTTGGGGTAGTGGACGGTCTGGCCCGCCTGGGTGAGCGCGACAGCGAGGTGCTCCTGCCAGTGCTCAGGCTTGTTGCCGCCCCAGCCGTGCAGTATCAGAGTGGATTTGTTCTTGTTATTCATGGGTTGTATTAGACCACAAAATTCCAGCGAAGAAAACGCGGAGGCACAGAGGTACAATCTTGGCATGACGAATCGGAGAGTGATGGTTCTTGTTGGGGTAGTTCTATCGGGAGGCGTGTGTGCGCTGGCCCAGCAGTCCGGGGTTTTGACCGGGAAAGCGGCGCTAGGCGACTGGAGCACCGACGCGCCTGGGGTGCGCCGCAAGCTCACGACGGCGGATCTGCCCAAGCCGTTTGATACGCCGTCGGTGGATCGTGGCCCGCAGTGGGCACCGCGTCCGGAAGGGGCGCTGCCCAAAGCACCCAGCGGATTCAAAGTGACGCGCTATGCCGAGGGACTGGAAGGTCCCCGCGTGGTCCAGACCGCGCCCAACGGGGACTTATTCGTGGTGGAGTCAGATCGTGGCCGCGTGAAACTCATCCGCGATGCCAACGGCGACGGTAAGCCCGAGCTGACTCTTGCGTTTGCAACGCGCCTCAAGCAGCCGTTTGGACTGGCGTTCTACCCTAAGAACAATCCCCGCTGGGTCTATGTTGCTAACACGGACTCGGTGGTGCGTTTTGCCTACCGGGTGGGGGATCTTGCCCCCCGTGGCGAGGCGGAAGTGGTGGTCGGTGATCTCTCTGGCGGCGGGCGACTGCGCGGCGGCGGGCACTGGACACGCGATATCGCCTTCTCTAAAGACGAAAAGCGCATGTTTGTCTCCATTGGCTCGCTCACCAACGTGAACACGGAGAACTTAGACGAAGAGGAGCGCCGCGCCCGAATTTTCTCGTACACACCCGAGGGCAAAGATCGTAAAGTCTACGCATCGGGGATTCGCAACGCGGTAGGCCTCGCGACCAACCCCAAGGACGGCAAGCTCTGGATGAGCGTGAATGAGCGCGACGGCCTGGGGGACATGCTACCCTCAGACTATGTTTCAAGCGTCAAGGAGAATGCGTTCTACGGCTGGCCCTGGTACTACATCGGCAGCAACGAGGACCCGCGCCATGCCGGAAAGCGCCCCGATTTAAAGGGTAAAGTGACTGTTCCCGATGTCCTGCTCCAGTCCCACTCCGCGTCGCTGGACCTGGCGTTCTACACCGGCAGGCGCTTCCCAAAAACCTATCAGGGTGATATCTTCGCCTGTGAGCACGGCTCCTGGAACCGAGCACGGCGCACAGGCTATAAAGTCATTCGTGTACCACTCAAAGACGGCAAGCAGGCCACGGGCGAGTACGAGGACTTTCTGACGGGCTTTGTCGTGGACGAAAACCGGGTCTGGGGCCGCCCTGTCGGGGTGACCGTTGGTTTAGACGAAGCGCTCTACATCACCGATGACTTCTCGGGCTCGGTCTGGAGAGTGGCATGGGGAAAGTAAGGGACTAAGTGAAGTTTTTCCGGCAATGGGCAGGTGTGATCGCGTCGCTGGTTCTGGCGGGATCTGGCTGGCTGGTCAGCCTGGGCGAAGGTCATCTATTCGGACTGCTCCTGATGGCGGTCGGGCTGTTTGCCGCTGCCTGGCAGGCGTGGCAAGTCAAGAAAGAAAGGGGCGACCCGTATGATCTCAACAAGCTCTGGGACTCGCCCTTGCCGGAAGACATCCAGCCCGAAGAGGCACTCTACGAGCCGGATCAAGCCTACTGCCACCGCTGCGGCCACATCGTCCCCGACGACTTCGCCCGCTGCCCGGACTGCGGCGAGCTGGTGCGCTAGTCAGAACCCACCCCGGCTACGAACCCACCCCGGCTACGTTCGTTCCTCACTTCGCCGACCCTCCCTCAGGGCAGGGAGGGTTGCGGAGCAGTTTGCGATAGGCAAAACTGGCCCCAGGCCAATTTTATGGGCCGAGATGCAACAGGATACACAGTGGTGCCCGTTCCTGTTCTCCGTAAATAAGATGCAGAAGACACTTCATGCCAAGACGAAACAGATTGTGGGGCTGGCGAAGCTGCGCTTTCGGAAAGATGCCATCAAGAGCCAGGCGTTTGCCGGGCTACGCGCCGTTGGTACCACCGTGACTCTGACGCGGCGCAGTGCCGATGACCTCGCGGCAGCCTGGGCAAAGGCCGATCCCAGTGGGAGCTACGAGGGGACAAGCCTGGCGGACTACAATGCCCTGCGCACAGCTCTCGACACGGCGCAAGCGAGCCGGGAGAGCGCACGAACGGGTGTCAAGCAGGCCAAGAGGAGCCAGCAGAGCGTGCTCAAAGACATCCACGATGATCTGGTGGCCTGGTACGGCACCGCCACACGGGTTTTTGATACCAACACCGAGACCGGTGCACTGATTCGCGCCAAAATTCCGACGTAAGGCCAGCTCCCTGCGCTTTGACCCACCCTCCTGAACCCTCCCTACCCTCCCTGCCCTGAGGGAGGGTGGCATAGCGAGGAACGAGCGGAGCCGGGTGGGTTCGAGCCGGGTGGGTTCTCAGGCCGCATCAGTGGGAAGTAGATAATATCCCGTATGCTTTGTGCACCCGTGAAGAGCATCGCCACGCGGTCGAGGCCCATCCCGAAGCCGCCCGTCGGGGGCATTCCGTACTCTAAGGCACGGATATAGTCGGCGTCGTAGGGATGCGCCTCTTCATCACCGGCTGCTGCTTGCCCCGCCTGGTTCTCAAAGCGCTCTTTTTGATCCAGCGGATCGTTGATCTCTGAGAAGGCGTTGCCCGTCTCGCGGCCCGCGATGTAGCACTCGAAGCGGCGCGTGAGATGCGGCTCGCCGGGCTTCTTACGGGCCAGCGGGCTGGTCTCGTAGGGGAAGTCCGTGATGAACGTCGGCTGTATCAGGGTGGGTTCGGTCAGAATCTCGTTGAGCTTCTCAATTATCCCGCCGACTGTCGTCTCTTTCTCAGGGTCGCCGCCGACACGGGCAAGCGCTGCTTTTGCGCTCTCTAGGTCCAGAAGCTCACTGCGCACGATGCGGCCCCCCGAGTTCTCCTCAATTCCCTGGAGCATGGGCAGCCGACGCCAGGGCTTGGAAAAATCCAGCTCCGTGCCATCGGGGAGCGTGAGAATATCGCCGCCGATCACGGTGTTGCAGATATGCCGGAACAGCTTCTCGACAATATCCATCATTCCCTCTAGGTTGGTGTAGGCTTCGTAGAGCTCTAGCAGGGTGAACTCCGGGTTGTGGTCGCTGTCCACGCCCTCGTTGCGAAACACGCGTCCGATCTCATAGACTTTCTCGATCCCCCCAACAATCAGGCGCTTGAGCGGTAGCTCCAGCGAGATACGCAGGTGCATTTCCAGCTTCTCAGCATTGTGGAGGGTATTAAATGGCCGCGCTGCCGCACCCGTTGCATCCATCACGAGCACGGGCGTCTCGACTTCTAAGTAGTCAACGCTGTCCAGATACTCCCGAACGGCGCGGGTGACCTGCATACGCTTGCGCAGTACCTCGCGGGCATCGCGGTTGACGAAGAGATCCACGTAGCGCTGACGGTAGCGAATCTCGACGTCTTTCAGCCCGCCCTTGACCTGCTTCTCGCCATTCTTGTAGTACACTTTGGGGAACGGCGGCTGGCGCAGGGCTTTTGCGATCAGCTCCAGGCTCGTGACGCGCACGGCCCAGTCGCCCTTTTGGGTCTGAAAAACCTCGCCCTCGACGCCCACAAAGTCGCCTAGATCCACGAACTCTTTCACGTAGTCCTGAATCGCGGTGGCATCGTCCTTGGAGACAAATACCTGGCCGTCGCCTGATGCGTCTTGCAGGCCCAGAAACGGCAGGCGCAGGCTGCTCACGCGCCCCGCCACTGTCACGACGGTTCCCACGAGCACTTCGTGTTTCTCACGAATCTCGCCGAGCTGACAGGTGCGATCCCAGCGCTCGTGGGCAAACGGATCGCGCCCGTTGGCGCGCAGCGCCTCCAGCTTACGCAGGCGATCCGGGTGAATGGCGCTCATGGCGCTCTCTTCTTCGGTTAACTCAATCTCTTCAGGCATGGTAGCGGTTATTGTATCGTGGGTTCCTACTCCCAGTGCCCGCGCGTGAAGTCGGGGAACTCAACCGGCATATTGCCAAGGCGCACGGAGTCCTCGGAGAGTGGTCCGGGGGCGCTCCAGGCGGCGGCATCGTAGACATCCATATCGGGGACGAGCCCTACGAGCAAGCACTGCACCAGCCGCCAGTTCATGACGAAGTCCATCCCGCCGTGGCCACTGCCGAGTTCTGTGACCTTCTCGCGCAGCTCCTTCCAGAGCGGGTGCTCGAACTCCTCCTTGATGGTCGCGATATCGGCCCACTCACCATGGTGCGGCGTTTTGGGATCGGCCTCTAAAAAGACACCGGCGGGCCAGTCGCGAAACGCGCCTTTGGAGCCCTGGAGCAGCGTCCCTCGGCTGTAGGGGCGCGGCGTCACCACATCGTGCTGGAGCATAATGGTGCGGCCTCTGGCGGTCTGGATCAGGCTGGTGTTCATGTCGCCCGCTTTGTAGAACTCGCCTCTTTTCGCGTTGCCGTCCTCGATAATCACATCGCGGGTCTCGGTCAGGCTGGCCTCGCGGCTACTCATGGAGATCAGGCGCGTGAATCGGTCACCCCGGTGAATCCCCATCGCCTGCGCCACGGGGCCGAGGCCGTGGGTGGGATAAAAATTCCCATCGCTGTTTTTATGCGGCTCACGTCGCCACAGCCCCTCACTCTGGTCGGAGAGGAGCAAGTGCCGCAGATCGTGGATGTAGGCCGCCTCGCCGTGGGTGAGGGTGCCCAGCTTGCCGGTGTGCGCCAGGTGCACCATCATCAGCTCATTGTCGCCGTAGCAGCAGTTTTCGAGCTGAATGCAGTGCCGCCGCGTGCGCTCGCTGGTCTCCACCATCGCCCAGCACTCGTCAATGGTGACGGCGGCGGGCACTTCCACGGCGGCATGCAGTCCGGCCTCCATGGCCGCGACCGCGTAGGGAACATGCTGTGGCCAAGGCGTCGCGATGTAGGCGAGATCCGTTGTGTCGGGGTTCAGCACTTGGCGCACGTCGCCACCGACAATAATCTTCGGCTCCGTCTTGCCCTTCTCCCTAACCACCGTCGCCGCTTTCTGCGCGGCTTCGTCACTCACATCGTAGACAGCAACAACCTGAACTTCGGGGCAGGCGAGCAGCTCGCGCAGCATCCCGCGCCCTCGTCCGCCACAGCCAATCAACGCCAAGCGCACCGTCTCGCGCGGGGCAAACGCCACACCGCGCATGGTTTGTATTGAAGACATGGGGGGATTTTACCTGAAATGGGATGATGAGGACGAGGCAACAAGTTGCTCTCGCTGAGGGCTAGCGCCGGGCACCCCCCGGGTGCGGGAAGAATTCCGAGGGGATTTGCCAGGTGGACTCGACGGAGTCCCACGAACGCTACCAGGCGGCAGAGTTGAAGCCGAAGCGTCTGCCCGTTACCGTCTCTAGCTCTTGGACAATAAATCCACTGTTGAATCGCTTCAAGTCTGGGGAAACTCGCGCGATAGCGAGAGGAACGGCTTCTGGGTCGCCTAGTGCGATCAGCGCCCGAAAGGTTTCGGGGAGTGCGTGGAAGTCCGCCCGCTGAAGACACGCCTTTAAAACAGGAATGGCAGCGGGATCTCCGATGCGCTCGACAGCTCTAGCAGCTTCGGCATCGTACCAGTAATTCTTCGGAGGCTGCTGGAGAACCGCGATGAGGCAAGGAAGCGCAGCAGGGCTACGTATCCAGCCAAGCGCAATAATCGCGAGCCTCATCTCCGCTTGGCTTGGATCTGTCTGAACTGTCTGAACCAGAAAATGATCGTCGGTAATCTCATTGGGGAGCACTTCTTGTTGCGCCAGGCCGATTGCGCCCGCAAGCCGCGCGAGAGGCTCCGTTCGTGCGTAAAGCTCCCGTAAAATCTCTCTCGCGGCTTCGGTTTGAATGCCGCCAAGCACATCGGCAATCCAAAACGCGCTTCTTGGGTTGAGGTGGACGAAGTCCTGAGATTCTTTTTGGAGAAAAGGTAGAATCTGGTCTCCATACGCAATGGCTTTCTCTTTTGCTCGCATTCCAAACTTAAGGTCATGGAGAAGAATGCTTGCTGTCTCTGCCGGTGTCCCTCCCGGCCATGACGCGTTGTGTTGGAAACTACGTAGCCAGTAGATCGCCGCTGTGAGTATTGCCAGCAACAGCCCCAGAAAAATGAACAATAATACTCTCAGCATCTTAGGGAGATTATATCGAAGCTGATCCCGTCCGTGAGGACGACTGGCGAAGCCCTCAGCGAGAGCAACTTGTTGCCTCGAATTAGGTACAATTTCGCCCATGAAAGATTTTTCGTTTCCCGGACGGATCGCGGGGCTGCGGGCGCGGTTCGACCTAGAGGCCGCGAAGTTTCAGGGGATTGACGCGCTCATCGTCTCCCATCCGGAGAACGTGCGTTATTTGACGGGCTTCTCGGGCTCCAGCGGGCTTGTCGTGCTGACCAAGACCGATGCTTTGTTCTTCACCGATGGTCGCTATGCCGTCCAAGCCGAGCGTGAGGTTCCAGGTTTCGAGCGGGTTGTGCTGCCTGCGGGGAGCATTTTATTGGTCGCGGCGGGAGATTGGCTCCGGGAGCAGGGCGAGACAGAAAACGTCTCTTGTATTGGGTTTGAGGCCGACCATATTCCCTACAGTGCCTACCGCACGCTGGAGCAGACACTCGATCCAGATGATCGGGCGCAGCAGGCCGTTTTCGCTCGCTCGGGCGATGTCGAGGCACTTCGGGCGATTAAAGACGCCAGCGAGGTGGCGAAGATCCGCGCGGCCTGTCAGCTCGCCGATGCGTGTTTTGCACATCTTTGCGAGTTTATTCAGCCGGGCATGACCGAGGCGCGGGTGGCGTGGGAGATGGAGTCGTATTTTCGGACGCACGGGGCGCAAAAATTAAGCTTCGATCCGATTGTGGGCAGCGGCGCAAACTCCGCGTTGATCCACGGACGGGCTTCGGATCGCGTGATCGGGTCGTCGGGCGGGCCGGAGTTTGTTTTGATGGACTTTGGCTGCGTCCTGGATGGCTACTGCTCGGATATCACGCGCACCGTGGTGATTGGCGGGGAACCGACGGCAAAAATGCGGCATCTCTACGACTCGGTTTTAGGTGCCCAGCTCGCAGCACTTGCGGCGATCAAACCCGGTGTCGAAGGGAAAAGCGTGGATGCTCTGGCACGCGAAATGCTCAAAGACGCGGGCTATGGCGAGATGCCGCACGGGCTGGGGCATGGGTTGGGGCGCGTGGTTCATGATCTGCCGCTACCGACATTCTCGCCCAAGGCAACAGTGGTCTTGGCGGCGGGTATGGTCGCGACCGTGGAGCCAGGTATCTATATTGAGGGGCTTGGTGGCGTGCGGATCGAGGACGACGTGCTTGTTACGGAATCTGGCTGCGAGCGGCTGACGCTGGCGACCAAGGAGCTTATTGTTCTTGGGAACTAATACCCTGGCCTAGTTGTAACGTGTGTGGAAGATTTTCTAAGAACGTTTGGAGGAAATAAAGATGAGTGCAGCAGTAGCGGTGACAGCCGCCGATTTTGAGACGACGGTTTTGAAGTCCGAGGTTCCGGTTCTGGTTGATTTCTGGGCGCCCTGGTGTGGCCCGTGCCGCCGGATCGCGCCGGAGCTCGATGCCGTGGCGGAGCAGCTTGGCGATAAAGTCAAGATTGTGAAGCTGAACGTGGACGAGGAGCCGGATCTGGCGGGCCAGTACGGGATTCAGAGCATTCCCGCACTCTTGATCTTCAAGGGGGGCAAGCAAGTGGACGGCATGGTCGGGCTTGCGCCACGTCAGGTAATCGCCGAGAAACTTACCGCCCACATCTAAAGCGTTCAATAGAATTAGGCGTCTGCGTGCCATTGCAGACGCCTAATTCTATTGGTGGCGGTTAAAAATCCATGAATGCGCCGGGCGTTTTGCGGCGGTATAACAAGAGAGTGCGAATTCTTTTAGTCGAAGATGAAGCCCCGATCGCCGCTGTGGTGAAACGGGGGCTGGAGCGCGCAGGCTATCAGGTAGACGTTGCGGAGGATGGCTTGAGCGGCTGGGAGCGGGCGATCGAGGGGGGCTACTCCCTCATCCTGCTGGACTTGATGCTGCCGGGTCTGGATGGCCTGGAGATATGCCGCCGCCTGCGTGCCCGACGAGAGCGCACGCCCATTCTCATGCTGACTGCACGTGATGCCGTTCCCGAGCGCGTGAAAGGGCTGGAAGCGGGGGCCGATGACTACCTTCCTAAGCCCTTTGCTTTTGAGGAGCTACTGGCACGGGTGCGCGCACTGCTCCGTCGCGAGGGTGTGAATAAGAGTAGCATCATCGTGATTCGGGATCTGCAGATAGACACCACCCTGCGGCATGTACTACGTGGCGGCGAGGAGCTGGCGCTGACGCCTAGGGAGTATAGCCTGCTGGAGGCACTCGCCAAAAACGAAGGCCGCGCCCTCACCCGCGAGACGATTTTGGAGCGCATCTGGGGCGACGAAGGGCGCACGGGTTCCAACACCGTGGATGTCTATATCACCATGCTCCGTCGCAAAATAGACATAGACGCTGACGTAAAGCTAATCCATACCGTTCACGGGATAGGCTACGTCCTACGCCGTCCCCCCGAAGAGGAAATCGAAGCATCATGAGTGTCCGTGTTCGTCTGACGTTGTTAAATATGCTCGTTTTTGCACTGGCACTCGGAGTTTTCGGGAGCATGGTGCGCGTCCAGGTAGAGAATAATCTAATCAGCGGTGTGGATCGTAACTTGCACAGCGAGCGCCCGAGTCGTCGCGAACGACCACGGAGCGAACCTAATAAACCATTTTCTCTAACCGAGATCCGCGCGAATTTTGCAAAATCGAAGATTAGATACAATGATTCGGATTTACCAGTGTGGCCTATATATCTAATGTCCGGCATCAACGCACTTGATGGGGTTTCCTCAGCTCATGATTTCGACGGAATAAAGAAATGTATTGTGCTAGGTACTCCTGTTTGGACGACGTTTAAGGGATTCCGCTCCTGCACTACTAAGATCAAGGTTGACAGCGGCCCGGAGCTCTATTTCCAGCGTTCTGAGTCATTGGCACAGGTTCATGCGGAATTAAATCGGCTGACACGTACTTTGTTTACGATGGTTCCGATTGCTCTTTTGATTGCAGGGGCTGCCGGGATGTTTTTGACGGGCCGGGCGCTGGCTCCTATTCGTGCGGTCACTCAGGCGGCGGGACGAATCGGTGTCGAGGATCTCTCCGAGCGACTGCCCGTGCACGGCAAAGATGAGTTCGCACGGCTGGGGCAGACTTTTAATGGAATGTTGGCTCGGCTTGAGGCCTCGTTTGAGCGGCAAAAACGCTTTGTTGCCGATGCCTCCCACGAGCTGAAGACGCCTGTCACGGTGATCAAGGCCAACTCCAGCCTCGCTCTCTCGGACCCCGACCTAACCCCGGACTACCGAGAGACTCTGGTGGAGATTGACCGCGCTGCGGATCGGACGGCGCGCATCGTTCAGGACTTGCTTTTGCTGGCGCGTACGGATCACGGGCAGCTTCCGCTCAAAGAGTCCGAAGTGCGACTAGAGACCCTTTTTACGGGAACAGTCTCGGAAGCACGAAAACTTTACACGGATGGGGCGCAGATCGCTGTTCAGGTCAGCAAAGAGGCGGTCTGGGGGGATGTGCATCTTCTCCACCGACTGCTGCTCAACTTGCTAGACAATGCCCTGCGGCATACCCCCAAAGACGGCACGATTCAGGTGACGGCTTTAGCCGATGGTTTTTCGGTATCGGATTCCGGCGAAGGGATCTCACCTGAGCATCTCGCACACCTGGGCGAGCGCTTCTACCGAGTAGACAGCGCCCGTGCCCGCACCGGGGGCGGCACAGGTCTGGGACTGGCGATCAGCCGCGCGATTGCCGAAGCGCACGGTGGCACTCTGGAGATTCAGAGCGAACTCGGTAAGGGAACCACCGCTCGCGTGACCCTAGCGGCGCACAAGTAGCCTACTTCCAACCCGCTCCGAGCCGTCGGGGAGGAGCAAGCGGATCTCTAGGAGCGCCTCGCTTGTGATCTCTTCTAGTGCCTCACGCGTCACGGGATCGGAGATTGCAAGCAGCAGAGGAGTGGTCTCTGGCGCAATGGACTCCAGCAAACCGGCGATCCAGTGCACAATCACGGCGGCTTTCTGTGTCTGGCTCTCGTAGGTTGCCGTGTCCAGCAGGTCTTGGGCGGTTTCCAGTAGGTAAGAAAGTAGCTTTTCCGGAGGCATTACACCAAGGTATACCACGTTCTGCGGGTTGCTCTGGTGACAACTCCCCACGCATAAATGCGGGGCTTCTTGGAGGTCAAGCCTCGACGCACTGTTGCCCCAGTGCGATCTTAAGAATGTTAAGCGAGGCATTTAAATCACGATCCCAAGACTGCCTACAACACGGACAATTGTAGATTCGCTCCGAAAGAGCCATCTTTTGCCGGTGTCCACACTGGTGGCAGTCTTGGGAGGTATACGCAGGGTTGACTTTAACTAAATGACGACCGGCACATTCTGCCTTGTACGACAAACAGTCAAAGAACTTAGACCACGACGCATCTAAAATACTTTTTGCTAAACAATGGTTATGCACCATTCGGCTCGAATGAATATCTTCAACCGCTATGTAGCCAAAACGATTGATGATTCGACGCGATACCTGGTGCGTGAAGTTATGCCTTCTATTTCTAATACGAGCGTGAACTCTGGCAACCATTTTCTTGCGTTTACGCCGCTGAACAGTGTCTTTCTCTTCTTTACTTAACTGTCTTTGGACTTTACCTAGATCCTTTTCGTCTTGTCTAAAGAACTTAGGGTTTGCTATAGCTTCATTTGTGGAGAGAAACGCAAATTTTTTGAGACCGACATCAATGCCAACAATTTCAGAGGAATCGGGCAGCCCTGAGGTATCTTCAACTTCACAGCTAAACGTCGCCCACCACTTCCCGGTTGAATCACATTTGATTGTGCAAGTTTTAGGAATTCCCTCAAGAGGCCGATGGAGCTTAACCTTGACTTGCCCCACTTTAGAAAGAGACAAAGTCTCACCTTCGAGCTTGCAACCACTGGGGACTTGAGGATAGGTGAATGAATCGTATCTCTCTGTGCCCCTGAATCTGGGATAGCCCGGTGCCTTTTCATCGGTTTGCACTCTGCTGTCTCTGGCTTTAACTCTTCTGAAGAAAGCCTTCATTGCGAGGTCAAGGCGAAGGGCAACATTTTGGAGGACTTGTGAGTGCGTTTTTTTAAGGGAAGGTCTTTCTTGTTTAAGCTGTGGATAGGTTTCCTGCTGTTGATAGAGAGTTAGGGTTGTGGTGTTTGCCTCATAGGCTTCTTTTCTTTTCTCTAACAAGTGATTATAGAGCCAACGGCACTCCTGGAGAATAGTTGTGAGTATTGTCTGCTGTGCTTTTGTTGGATACAACCTGTATTTAAAAGCCTTACGCACGATTCCTACATTCTATCATAACTAAAAACAAAAAGCAAACGCTTTGTTTGTTGTCCGATTATTGCCTTTATGAGAGGACGCACCTTAATCCCCACGGCTGAAGCCGGGGGCCTTACGGTACTTTCTGGTAAACTGGAAGGCATGGCAACTGTGACTACGGCCTCTGGCCTTCAATATGAAGATATCGTCGTTGGTGAGGGTGACGCTCCTGTCGTGGGGCGTGGGGTTTCTGTCCACTACACCGGCACTCTGCTCGATGGCAGCAAGTTTGATTCCTCACGTGATCGGAACCAGCCGTTTGTCTTTACGCTGGGAGTCGGGATGGTGATCAAGGGTTGGGACGAAGGTGTCGCGGGCATGAAAGTTGGAGGGCGACGTACTCTGACGATCCCGAGCGATCTTGCGTACGGTGCGCGGGGTGCGGGCGGCGTGATTCCACCAAATGCGACTCTTATTTTCGATGTCGAATTACTCGCGGTAAAATAAGGCTGATGCGACAACCTCTCTTCCTGGCGGCTCTTCTAGCCGCGCTCCCTTTCTCGGTGTTCAGTGGCTGCGGCGGTGGTGATAGTACCAGTGTGTCAGCGGCCACAACTCCTGTCAAGCTAGATATCGTGTGGGCGGCACGGAGCCGAAGCCTTAGTGCGCCGTCGTCCGCGCTCTCCGCCGTTGTCTCGCTGAAACAGGGAGCCTTTCCCGCGATCAACCGAAACGATGATTCCGCAGGCTATACCCAGAGCTACGTCTCGCCCACTAATGTGCCACCGGGGCCAAACGTGCTGAATGTCACTTTCTATGCGGGAAAGAATGGCAGTGGCGCGGTGGTGGGAACGGCGAGCAAGACCGTTAATCTTGCGAGCGATGGTACCGGGGCGGGAGATGTTCTGCTAGTAGGCAAGGTGCAGACGGTTGCAATTACCAGCCCCGCACGGATTACTGTGGGGCAGAGCACCGACCTGGGCCTCTCGGCGACGGATGGTAACGGAGCGAGCGTCGCGATCTCCACAGGCTCGGCAACCTATACCGTGCTCAGTGGGAGCGAGGTGGTCAGCCTGACACCTGATGGTAAGCTCACCGCTAAGGCAGTGGGGGTGGCGCGTGTGCAGGCGGTTCTTGACGCAAAGACTAGCGCGTCGTTTGAGATCGAAGTTAGGGCACCGGGCACCGCGACGGCAGTCATTGCGGCTGGCCAGAGCGTCAAGCTCGGCGAGAGCAAGCAGCTCGACTTCAGCTTCACCGATGCCGATGGTAACCCAATCAGCTACGATCCCGCCCAGCGCACCTTCGAGATAACCAGCGGGGGGGATACGGCCAGCGTTGATAGCGCGGGGAACGTGACGGCGTCAAAAGTAGGAGTCCTGAAGCTCAAGGCGAAAATTCCGGGCTTGGAGAGCGCGGAAACCACGGTCAGTATCCTGCCTAGCGGAAGCTTTACTCTCTCACTACCCGCTGAGCAAGTGGTTAAGGTTACGGAGACTAAAAACCTCACCGTCACCGTAAAGGACAGTGGAGGCAATGTGATTCCCTTAGGCACGGGGGGCGCCAGCTTCAGCATCACACGAGGAGGCGAGTCGCTAACTCTCACCAGTGCAGGAGCGGCAACAGGAGTTGCGGCAGGTTATGCCGTCGTCCGTGTGAGTGTCGCAGGCAGCACCAGCGAGTCGCAGGCGGTCTTTGTCGGGGATGTCGTGACAAATCCTAGTGGTTTGAAATACATTGAGAAAACAGTGGGAACGGGCGTGGTGCCCTCGAACGGCCAGACGGCGGTGGTGAACTACACGGGAGCCTTGCTCAACGGCACGATCTTCGACTCGTCGCTGAATCCAGGGCGTACTCCCTTTAGTGTTAAGCTGGGGGCAAGCCAGGTGATCAAGGGCTTCGAGGAGGGCATCTCCACAATGAAAGTGGGAGGGAAACGCTTGTTGATCATTCCCTCAGAACTTGGTTATGGTGCAACGGGCTCGGGCGCAAGTATCCCGCCCAACAGCACGTTGATTTTTGATCTTGAGCTTTTGGAGGTTAACTCGTAAACCGCTATGAATCGTAATCCTTTTATCAAGCCCGTGGTGATTGTCTTAGGCATTTTTGTTGCTCTGTTTGTCGTTGGGAAGTTCTTCGCTCCCAAAGATCCTCCTCCTCCTGTTGAGGCAACCCCGAATCCAGCATCCACCACCGCGGAGGCGACCAACCGTAAAACAGAGTTTGATAAGAAGACAGCAGCAGAGGCAATGGCCAATGGGGAAAAGGCCAAGCTCGGGCCCAAGGCAGTGACGACAAAGTCGGGTCTCAAGTACGAAGACTTAGTGGTTGGAACGGGGAAAGAGGCCAAAAACGGCACTACCGTGGATGTCCTCTACACGGGCTGGCTCACCGATGGTACCAAGTTCGATTCCTCGGCGGATCATAATAATGAGCCGTATTCCTTGTCCCTACCAGGTCAAGTCGTCGAAGGCTGGAACGAAGGGATTCCTGGGATGAAAGAGGGCGGCAAGCGCAAGCTTGTTATTCCGGCAGCCCTGGGCTACGGAGAGGCGGGTCAGGGGACAATCCCTCCGGGAGCGACACTCGTTTTTGAAATCGAGCTCCTGAAAGTGAAGTAGCGCTTGTCTACATCCACGGGAACGGTCAGACATAAGAAGCGCGGTAAAGGCGGCTGTTGCGGTTGCCTAGTTGTGCTCCTTCTGCTTCTAGGGGGGAGCCTCTGGCTCGCACGAAAGTGGGCACCCAATCACCTGAACCGTGGGCTTGCTTGGAGCCGTAGCCAGGTTGTGGCAAAGTACCCAGCGCTGGATCGTTGGCTCCCCAAGGCACCGGGAGCCACCCCTCCGTCGGTTTTTGAGCCCACTACTGCGCCTCCGCAACCGACAGCGTCCAGTCCGTCCCCGCAGCCACTGACGAGCCCGTCGCCCATACCGCAGCCCGTGGCCGCTGCATTAGACGCAAGTTCGCCCGTGGATGTGGTGGTTGGTACCGGTCAAGAGGCAAAGCTTGGGCAGACCGTCGTGGTTCGCTACAGT
>NZ_JAYUPA010000293.1:0-5454 GCF_043760365.1 Armatimonas sp. | reverse complement strand
GCACCGCCCTTGCCATAGTTCGACGAGATAAAGACGTTGTTTCCGGAGAAAATCGGATCGGCAGCGTTCACATCGTAGCTGGTGTCCCAGGGAAACTGCCAGAGCGGCTTGCCCGTAGCGGCATTGATGGCCACGAGCCCCTTGGCGGCGAAGATCGCGATCCCGTCTTGACCACCGGCACTAAAAGGAACCGGAGCTGCGTAGCCAGGAGCGTCGCTTCCACTCTGCCAGAGGATCCGCCCACTGGCCTTATCTAGTGCCGTGCCATTACGCCCGACATTATAGATCACTCGGTCTCCCGCAATCAGAGGAGAGCCACAGATGCCCCACTGCGGCTGTGCACAGTTGAGCTTCTGCTGCCAGACAACTTTACCCGTGGTGGCGTTGAGACAGAGCGCCAGCCCCTCGCGACTCAGTGTGTAGACATTCCCATTATGCACCGTCGGGGTAGCGCGTGTGCCTGGATAGTCTCCTGCTCCGCAGGCATACTTATACTGCCAGACCACCTTGCCCGTGGCGGCATCCAGACAGTGTACCCAGTCGGTGTTATTCACATTGCCGGTAGTGTAGAGCTTGCCACTCTTAACCGCAACTGAGGAAAATCCCTGCCCGATAGCCGCCTGCCAGAGCTGGCGCGGCTTTCCGCCGCGCCAGCCGATGGTCTCACTGGTGACTCCGTTGCGCAGTGCGCCACGCCACTGGGGCCAGTCTGCCATCGCTACTTGCCGTCCTTAATGTCGTAGCAAAGAAGCGTGTCCATGTCATGGACATAGAGCTTCCCATTGGCCACCACCGGGTAGGCCCAGGCGGGCTCGCGGGTACGGTCGGGCTGCTCGAACTGCCCACGCTGGATATACTCCTTCGGGTTCGCTTCCACGAGAGTGACCGGTCCACGCTCACTGCGACAATAGAGCATGCCATCGGCGTAGGTAATCGAGCCCTTGCCCGGAGCGCGGCTCTCCCAGACAATCTTTCCGGTCTTGAACTCCAGACACATCAGGCTGTTATTGCCCGTTCCGTAGAGATAGTCTCCGACCAGAACCATCCCGCCGTGGTGATTGAGCATCTCGCGACGGAAGTACTGCTCCTCAGCCTTTGGTGCTCCTGTGAGCTTAACCAACCCACCGCCTTTTTCGTAGGCAGTGGCCGCGAAGACCATTCCGTCGGAATAAATCGGCATGGAGCAGTTGATGTCACGCCACACGCCGTTGGCTGGGTTGGTGTAGCTCCATAGGGGCTTGCCATCCACTGCAGAGAGGCCGAAGACGCCTTCTCCGAGAAACTGAATGTATTGTTTTTGGCCATTGACGGTTGCTATCTGGGCAGAGCAGTAGGCGACGCGATTGCTCAGCGGTGACTTCCAAAGTGTTGCCCCAGTTTTCTTATTCAGAGCGACCATCGCATTCTGTCCGCCGGGAGTAACGATCAGCTTATCGCCATCCACCAGGGGACTCTCGCTGTAGCCCCATGTGGGCACCTGACCGCCGAAATCACTAACGAGATTCTTGCGCCAGACAATGCTTCCATCGGCCACTTTCATGCAGAGCACATCGCCCGCCACACCGACCGTGTAGAGAAAATTCCCCTCCACAGTTGGAGTCGCACGGGAGCCATAGCCGCCTTGACGGCCATTAAGGGAGATCCTTCCGGCGATCTTTACGCTCCAGAGCGACTTACCAGTCTTCTCGTCTAGCACCCAGACTTTTTCGTCATCACCAACGAGCCCCATGCCGAAGATCTTGCCTTTTGCCACGGAGATTGTCGTGTGACTCTCCCCAAGACCTGTGGCTTTCCACGCCAGCTTAGGGCCGCCTTCGGCCCAGCTCTTCAGAAGTCCTGTCTCTTTGGAAAGCCCCGTTCGCTCGGGACCTCGAAACTGCGGCCAGTCGGCCGCAACTGCGACGGAAACTGCGCCTAATGCAATAACACTGAAAACGATACGTGCTGCTTTCATTCGATTTCTCCCGGTTCGCCCCCATGAACGGGGGCGTCTTATTGACGGCTTCGCCGACACAAAGGCTGCAAGCAGCCATAGAAATTCGGATGGGCGGGACGCCCTTTGTGTCCGAGGCACGAGGACAATAAGACGCCCCGGTTTATCGGGGCGAGTTACTGGGGAATTCCGTTACACTCGGTCTGTCCGGCGTAGAACCCGCCGCTTGTACCGACCCGATACGTCTTGAGCGCCTTGCCTGGCCCCATCACGGTGAACTGCTGCGCCGTTATTGTGGTCAGAGTGGCTTGGAGGGCTTTGACGTGGCCGTCCACGAAGCTGGCATCGAACATGTTCTGGTGCCGTGCCTGAACAAGCTGCTGCTGGTTTGTGTTGGTATTGCCATCGTAGTGCATCACGGTCTCGGACGGCCGATTGACGGAGGCAAGGCTCAGGGTCGAGACACCCGGGATAAAGCCATTGGCGTAGAGTGCGGGATTCACCACGTAGCTATTAAAAGGCGGAGTGTTGGCACAGGGCGCCCCTGTGAGAAGCTGGACATTCATCGCCTCTTTCTCGCTGGGGCACTGGGTGATCTGGCTATTTTTCACGTAGGGGTTCACCGCCCAGTAGAAAGTCGCGACGCACGAGACATTGAGGTACGCCGACATTGGGAATGTCTCGTCGTAGTCCTGAACATACATCAGGTTGGCCAGCGCATACTGCTTCAGGTTGGAGAGACAGGAAGTCTGACGGGCCTTTTCCCGGGCCTGGGCAAAGACGGGAAAGAGAATGGCGGCGAGAATCGCGATAATGGCGATCACGACCAGAAGCTCAATGAGCGTAAAAGCAGTCTTTCCCCGTCGGACGGGGGCTAGGAGGTAGGAAGAGTGCATGAATAGAGTAGCCTTTCTTTTCAGTTAGGAATATTCGCCAGCGAGCATTAAAATACCTACTAGCCAGACGAGTAATTTTCACAAATGGTTCACCGCCCTAGAGAGGAGTTAGAGTGAAGCGCGACGAGTGTAGGCCAGCGCCAGAGGGAACCAGGGAGTGAAGCGCCCAGGAGAGGCAAAAAGTTCCGCCTCCACTTGCTCCATCGCCTGCCAGCGCCAGTCCATTACCTCGACGGGGTTGGGAGTTGGTGTGCCGGTGAAGCGCCCGATAAAAACATGATCCAGCTCGTGCTCAGTGAGGCCGCTTTCAGGGTCTTCCGCACGGTAGAGAAACTGCCCGATTTCGATGAGCCCGACCGTGAAGCCCAGCTCCTCGGTGAGCCGCCGCCGTGCTGCTGCGAGTGCGGTCTCTCCCGGACGAGGGTGGCTACAGCACGTATTGGTCCAGAGACCACCAAAGTGATACTTTTCCAGCGCTCTTTGCTGGAGTAAGAGCCGTTTTTTGTCATCGAAGACAAAGACCGAAAACGCTCGGTGGAGCTGCCCGCCGTAGAGATGCGCAGCCAGCTTCTCACAGCTACCAATCACGTTATCGTTCGCATCCACCAGAATTACATTTTCTTGCACGATACTTACACTAATAGAGCAGAGCCAGGAAGGGTTCCGATTTTTTCTCTAAGCAGGAGTGAGCGTGCCCTCTCTGGAATACTTGTTATCGTATGTTGGTTCCACTTCCTAAACTACGTGTAGATCTACTGGGAAAGCTACGTTTGAGCTTAGGCACCCGGGTGACAACGCGGTTTGAGACGCGGCGGACAGCACTGCTTCTTGCCCGTCTCGCACTCCCCCCGCTGCGGGAGTGGCCGCGTGAGGAGCTCATGGAGCTGCTCTGGCCTAATGAAGACCCCGGGGTGACACGAACACGCTTTCGACAAACGCTCGCGAGCCTGCGCCGGGCACTCATGGAAGTGGGAACTCCTGAGGAGTCCGTTCTGCGCTCCAGCCGAACCAGTGTTAGCCTGGAAGTGGAGCAGGTTATCTGTGATGTCGTGGAGCTGGAGTCGTGTCTACGGCGGGCAAGTGTCAACCCGGAGCTACGGCGGGACGCGCTGGATCGTGCACTGGAGCTCTACGAGCACCACTTACTGCCCGGCTTCTACGAGACCTGGGTGCTTAGTGAGCGGGATCGGCTGGAGAACCGGTTGCGTAGCGGGCTGATCCAGCTGGCCCAATCCCTCATGGAGACGGAGCCAGAGTCGGCGATTGCCTACGCACGCGGCGCGGTTGCGCTGGACCCCTTGAGCGAGGAGGCACAGGAGCAGCTCCTGAAGCTACTGGTGCAGGCCGGTCGGCCCGCCGATGCGGCGCGTCACTGGCAAGATGTGGAACGCCTCTTCTGGAAGGAGCTACGCACACAACCACCAGATTCCCTTAAGGCCGCTCTGAGTGCGACACCCGCTCGCTCTACCCCTTCGTCATATTCAGGGCCAACTCCGGAAGCCCCCCCTCTTCGTGCACTACTACTGCCACACACACTACCCACTCCCTTGGATAGTTTCGTGGGACGGACAGCCGAGCAAGAGTGGATCTTGACGCTCCTCGCCGAGGGAGGAGCGTCGCGCCTAGTGACCCTCACCGGCCCTCCTGGAGTGGGAAAGACACGCCTTGCGCTTGAAGTAGGACATCGCCTGGAAGCGGAAAGTGGAGAGAGCAATGTGATCTATGTCCCACTGGAGCGGGTCACGACAGTCGAGGAGGCGCTAGCGGCGATCTATGAGGCGGTGGGAGGACAGCGGGAACAAGGGGCACTCCTACCTTCACTAGCGCAGCGTCTCCTGACCCAGCCAAAGCCCATTCTCCTCTTGGACAACGCCGAAGGTGTCGTAGGGTTGGCGGAGCAGCTGCATCGCTTGCTCCAAGGAGTGCCGACACTACGTTGCCTGGTAACCTCTCAGCGCACCCTACAAGTAGCCGGAGAGCAAGAAGTGGTACTAGAGCCGCTTGCGCTCGGCCCTGACGATGCCGCGCTGACACTTTTAATGGACCGCGCACGACAGATTCGGCCCGATCTCATGCTCACGCCACAGAATCAAACCGATCTCCTTGCGCTCTGCCACGATCTGGACGGGCTCCCTCTGGCCCTGGAGCTGGCGGCAGCGTGGCTAGGAATGCTCTCCCCGGAACAAGTTCGTAGCCGCCTGAAGCGTGACCAGCGCCTACTCACCCGGCGCACCAGCGAGGCAGGGACACGACACAGCAGCCTCCATGCAGCCCTAGAGGAGAGCATCGAGCGTCTGACAGATACCCAGCAAGCAATTTTGATGCGCCTCGCGGTCTTTCGGGGCGGCTGGAGCCTTGAGGCGGCGGAGCTGGTCTGCGAGGAGCTGAGCCTGGTGGCCTTGTTGGATCTGGAGGTACTGCGCACGGCCTCACTCATCAACGCCTACACACAGCCTGACGGTGAGCTCCGCTTTAAGATGCTTGAGACCATTCGTATCTACACCCAGCATCGTCAGACACCGACGGGACGACAAAAGGCACAAGAGAGCCACCTGTCTTATTTTTGCCATTATGCCGAAGAACACCATGCTCTCTTTGAGTCGCCCGAGCAGTACCGCTACTTTG
>NZ_JAYUPA010000292.1:0-5477 GCF_043760365.1 Armatimonas sp. | reverse complement strand
CGAAGTCTTTGCAGCAAATATTGAGAACCTGCGCGGGCTTCTTGCCGAGCTGGTCGAGACACTCCCCGAGACAAGCGCCAGCCCGGCAAAGACCGCTCTTAAGGGGGCCCGGCTTGCGTAAACAAACTCCAGAGGAACTCTTTCAGGAGCAGATGTTCCCGCACCTAGACACGCTCTACCGTGCAGCCTATTCCATGACACGCAACTCCCAGGATGCGGACGACCTAGTGCAGGATACGTTTGTACGTGCATTCCAGTTTATTGATAAATTTCATGTGGGAACTAATGCACGGGCCTGGCTGTTCCGCATCATGACAAACCTGTTTATCAACCGCTACCGACGGGCAAAGCGCGAACCAGAGAAAACGTCCTTTGACGAGATCGAAGATTTTTATCTCTATAACCGTCTACAAGATGCCTATCTATCAAGGACCTCTGAGTCGCCTGAAGCGGCGGTGATGGGTAAAGTTCAAGCGGAAGCCATTCAGGATGCCATCTCACGTCTTCCCGACGAGTACCGAGACACGGTGATTATGGCGGACTTGAACGAGCTCTCCTACCTGGAGATCAGCGAGATTCTGGAGGTTCCCATCGGAACGGTACGCTCCCGGCTCTCTCGTGGGCGACGGCTAGTGCAGCGTGCAATTTGGGCATTTACAGAAGAGAACCCGCGCTAGGAATCGTGAAGAATATGGATAAGACTCAGACAGAGTCACTCGAATTTAATCAGTGTCAGAAAGCCGTCCAGCAGCTCAATGACTTTCTCAGCCACGAGCTTCAGCCCGAGGAAGAGGAGCTTGTTCAAAAGCATCTGCTGGAATGCAATGGCTGTTTTGAGAAGTTTCGGTTTGAGGTGACACTTCTGCGGACACTTCGGGAGAAGGTCGGCCAGGTACAAGCCCCGGATGGCCTTCGTCAGCGCATCCTGGGCCTGCTCCAGAAGTCTAGCTAGGGCTTGCTGGTGCCCTCGCGCCCGTACGCGTCTTGGAGGCGCACGACATCGTCCAGCTGCGGGGTCGAGACCTCTAGCACGTCGGAGTCCTCGATGGCCTCAATCGTGTGGATTTCTAGAGGCCGGTTGCGCCACTGATGCCCCTCAGCGATCTCCGTTACCATGAGCGTGTCAACTGTCGCGCCCTTGGTGAGCTTCATCCGACCTTTGAGTAAGTAGCTCGTCTCGTCTTTAAAGTCGTGGTACTGCAAGCTGAGCTTCTGCCCCGCATTGACGTGGATAATCTTGCCCACATAGATATCGGTCCAGGCGTACCAAATCTCGTAGCCCCAGGGTTTTTCGACCCGTACTGGGAGGTCTTCAGGTTTAATGTCCATACAACCTCTATTGTACGGCATGCCCCCGCGCTTTTTTTATTCCCGCAGCGCCCGCTGCGATCAGTGCCGCGCCTCCCACACCTAAGAGAATCGCGGCAAGATCACTCTTGCGCTCTAAGATCACATCTTTGTTCTCGTAGGTTCCGAGCATCTGAATCCGCCAGAGTGGCTCATCTAGCACGATGCCCTGTGTGCGTTCCAGTTGGACTCCCTCACTCGTGCGCCCCTCACTACGCCCCCCATGAGCGCCCATGCCTTGGGAGTAGATCGCATGGTGGAAGTGCTCTTCACGGTGCGCCACGCCGTCGTGGATATGGATCGTCGGATAGAAAAGCTTGTCGGACCAGCGGGTGGGAAACTCAAAAGCGATGGGATGCGGCGTGCCGCCTAGCTTCGCAAGCTGAATCACGGCAAAGCCATAGTCGTGACACTGTGGAAACTGCGCCCAGACACTCTTGGGTAGGGTGAAGCGCGGATCAAGCCGGTCAAAATCTGCAAGTGTCGGCACAAAGCTCGTCACAAAATCGCCCACCGCGTGGACCGGCAGTGCACTTTTTACCGCCGCAGCCGTCTCCGCTGCGCTACAGCCAAGTGAGATGGGCTGTCTTTCGGGGAACTTGGCCGCGAGGTGCGTGAAAAACTCCGGGTAGTTTTTCAGATTCATCCAGCGGATACTGTCTTCCCGTGCGGGCAGGGCCACCGGCAGCGGTAGGATCATCGCGGTAGGCTGGGCTGCCTGGTAGCGCATCTGGTAGACCAGAAACTGGGTGCCGCGCCCCGTGAGGCGTGCAAAGAGATTCGTGTCGGCAACCTCAACTTGTCCCACAAAACAACACATCGTCGTTGCTCCTAAATCAGTTATCGGGAGGAAGTTTCCCTCTCCAGCGCGAATCAGAGATCGTGTTCTCTGATCGTACCATTACTTTAGGGCCGCTTGCCTTCCAAGGAGAAAACGCGACTGTGTACCGTGTGGTTACGCGGAGCGGTCGGCAGCTCATCCAAAAATTTGGGGCAACGTCCCGTGAGGGTGATATCGTGCGTACGCTCGAAGCCTACCAGCCACTCGTCCCCGAGTTTCTGGGACAAGCCGACGGCGCTTTGTACTTCTCCGAGCTGCCCGGCATTAATTTAGCGGAGGCGTTCGAGCAAACGCCCGAGCGCCGCGTCGCACTGTCCGAGGCTTTTGGGAGAGCACTGAGAGTGATTCACGCCTGGGAGCCACTGCTGGAGAAGCCCCCTACGACTTGGCTCTCCGAGGCTCTCCTACGCATTCGGGCGACGGCGGAGCAACACCCGTGGGAGAGTATCGCGCTGAGCTACACGCCCTTTGCTAGTGAGAGCTACGCGGATGTCGCCGACTGGATTGAACTCGAAAGCCCCTCGATTGCCCCGCAGCTTAGCTTCTGCCACGGCGATGCGTGCCTGCCTAATTTCATGGTCGAAACGGGTACTATCACCGGGGTGGTGGACTGGGGCGATGGTGGCTGGGCCGATCCGCGCTACGATCTGGCGACAGCCCTCTGGAGCCTGCGACGCAACAGTAACGGTGATCCCAAGACGCCACGCTACCAGGATGCGTTTCTGAGCTCCTACGGCTGGCACGGTGGTGTGGACAGCCTGAAGTTTTTCGAGGCGCTCTACACCCTCGGGGGATAAATTTTTATGAGCAGGATAGACCGAGAATTTTTTGACGCAAATGGCTATGTCGTCGTAAAGAACGTCGTTCCCAAGGCGCTCTGCGACGCCGTGATTGCGGCGGAGTATGCCTTTCTGGGCTTCTCACCCGACACTCCCGAAAACTGGTACCAACTACCTCTCCAGCGTGGTGGGATGATCGAGATCTACCAGCACCAGGCGCTCTGGGACACGCGCCAGCACCCGAGCGTCCACGAAGTCTTCTCGGAAATTTACGGCTCGGAGAAGCTCTGGGTGAGCATTGACCGCGCTAACTTCAACCCGCCGGTTCACCCTGAGCACCGTGAGTACGATCATCCGGGCATGATCCACTGGGACATTGATCCCAGGGAGGCCCACACCGCGCCGCTTCGGGTGCAAGGCGTGCTCTACCTCTCCGATACGCCCACGGAACGTGGCGGATTTTGCTGCGTCCCAGGTCATCACAAGCTCATCGAGCGCTGGGCCGCCACGCGTGAGAGAATTCCAGGTGCGCCCGAAGAGGGCAAACGCTCGCCAAAAGACAAGAGCGAGATTACTGTAGTGCCCATTGCCGCCGAGGCGGGAGACTTTGTGATCTGGAGCACCCGCCTGCTTCACGGCAATGGTCGGAATCTCTCAGATCAGCCACGTTTGGCGCAGTACATTACGATGTCCCCAGAGCGCTACCATACCGATGACGTGGAGCGCATGAGCCGTGTCACCCGCTGGCGAGAGCGCCGCAACCCCGATGCCTTCTGGGCACCCGGTGACCCACGTGGCTGGGAGCAGGAACACGGAACGACCGCAACACTGACGGAGCTAGGAAAGAAGCTCCTGGGCCTAGAGCCCTGGAATTAGCCCCCTATGATAATAACCTCAGAGCGCCTGACGCTCGAAAAAATCACACCGCTGCGCATCAGCCGTGGCACCAGTAGCAACAGTGTCAATTTATTTGTTACGGTCGAGCACGAGGGCATTTGTGGATTTGGCGAGCTGGCCCCCAACAGTGTCAGCGGTGATACAGCGGAGACGGGTGAGGCCGACCTTGAGAGCCTGCGTCCCGCCCTGAACGCGATCGCCCCCTGGGAGCTGGACCGAATTGAGGAGGTGCTCCGCGCACTGGACTCTACGGCAAGCGGCATGGAGGGAGTCGGGAGCGGCGGGGCCGTGAAAGCCGCTATCGAGATGGCCTGCCATGACTGGCTCGGGAAAAAGTGGGGGGTGCCAATCTGGAAGCTCCTGGGCCTAGATCGTGCGCGCATTGTCGAAACATCGGTCACCGTGGGAATCCAGTCCCCCACCGACGCGGCCACGCAGACCCGCGACTGGCACACACGCACAGGAGCTCGAGTGCTCAAGATCAAGCTCGGCAGCTCGGAGGGCATTGAGGCCGATCAGGCGATGTTTGCCGCGATCCAGGAGGCAGCGCAGACGTTTTCGAAACCGGCGGTCTTTCGGGTGGATGCCAACGGCGGCTGGAGCGTCGCCGATGCCCAGAAAATGATCCCTTGGCTAGCCGCACGAGGAGTTGAGTATGTCGAGCAGCCGCTGGAGCAAGGCAACGAGGACGGCCTCTCCGCGCTACGGCCCGCCGTCATCCCGATCTTCTTAGACGAGACGATCCGCGTCGCCGCCGATGTCCCAAAAGTGGTAGGCAGGATTGATGGCGTGAACGTGAAGCTCATGAAGTGCGGTGGTCTGCGCGAGGCACTTAGAATTATTGCGGTGGCAAAGGCGCACGGCCTCAAGACCATGCTCGGCTGCATGGGCGAGACCAGCCTCGCGATTACAGCCGGTGCACAGATCGGAGCTGCCTTCGATCACTTGGATTTAGACAGCCACCTAAACCTCAAGAACGACCCATTTATCGGGGCCGACTGGCACGAGGGAAAAGTCATCCCCCAAAATAGCCCTGGGCTAGGCGTTGCAGAGAGATGAACTGGAAGCGTATCGTGGCAGTGGTAGGGATTCTCGCACTCCTAAATGGTATCACCGCTCTCGGTGTCGCCCGCCCTTGGCTTCCCGTTACAGAATCCCGTGTCGAGAACGACAATCTGACGTTCATTAAGCGTACTGTCACGATAACCTGGCTGGAGTTCCCCCGGCTGAAATATTCCTATTTTGTCGGGGAGCGCACCCACGCAGAGAGCCCCGAATACAGCACCCAGACCCTCATGCTGGGCTTCCTAAATATAGATCGTTCAGAGTATAAACAAACATCGCCGTGTATGCCCATCTCAACGCACTAATCATTGTAGCCCTGGTAAAAAAGCCGATACAGGCATTCTTGTGCCCCCCCGAAAATTACTGTTATGGCACAGGAACAACAAGCTAGGCTTCAGCGGCTTTTTTTACTGTTACTCCTTGCCCTCACCTCGGCGACGGCTTCATCCGCTATTGTGGAGGAGTCCGAACCGATGGCACGTGCCTGGAAAGTTCGGCAGAAACGAGAGCGCGCCATCGAGCGTATGACTGCGACCCCGAGAACAGCA
>NZ_JAYUPA010000291.1:0-1966 GCF_043760365.1 Armatimonas sp. | reverse complement strand
AAGCCTACTGGCTGAGCTGGCAGACCTGTTTTCAGGAAGCCGAAGAGACTCGGGTGAAGGCGCTACCGGTCTCGAAAATATCCGGAACCTTTGATCTGTTGCCTCTGCTCATGGGGATGGAACTGGGGCCGGGCATTACTCCGTCGGCTGATTTTTCACCGATGGTCGTCTCCGGGAATCCGCCGTATCTTGCCGGGCTCCGCCACGGTTTTAACCTCACGATCAGTGCGAACCAGACACTCAGGAGCAGCCGCCCCTTTGTCTGGTTTTTAACTGACATTGCGAGCGGGCTGATCCTGGCACTGGGAGTGCAGTGTGAGAGTGCCCGCTAGCCTGCGGCGTGCACAATCGGGCGCTTCGTGGGGTCGGGCTGGTTGCGGCGCAGGATCTCGTGGGTGAGGGGCGCGATATCACCCTCCCCAAAGAGGACAAAGCGCACCAAAAATATCATCGGATTAGACTCAATCCAGTTGAAGTAGACATGCGGGCGGCGATTATGGCGCTTCTGCACTTCGAGCAAGATCGCTGCAATAGCATTAGGAACCGCGACCCCGTGGCAGCGTAGCACCCAGAAGCCACCAACATCAATACCTTCTACCCGAAGCGTCGAGGAGAACGAGGAGGAGTCGGGGACATAGATTTCCAGGAAAGCATCGCGCTCCCCTTCAGGGAAGTGATGTGTCCATGCCGCCTCCCGTGCTGCGCTACTATACTCTGTCACATCGAGCTCGTCTGGGTGGTTGGCAATAAAGCGAACCTCTGGCTGTAGTGCCATTTGTGCAAGCATCTCTAGAGCCTTCTCATCGAACTCAATCTTGTCTACCCTCAGCTCCGTGACACGCCATATCCGGGAGACTAGAGATACGATAACAATGGTACCAATGAAGAAGCTTGCGATCTTGAGGCCGTCGCTCCGCTCGATAATATTGACGACGGTCGTGTAGCAAAAGATAGCCGTGATCACGCCAAAGGCAATTTTAAGACCATGTTGGCCTGCTTTGTGCGCGGCGATCGTAACTGCGACGGCGGCGCTGGTCATGAGCACTAGCACACCCGTGGCGTAGGCTCCGCCTTGTGCATCCACATCAGCCTGGAAGATCAGAGTTACGATCACTGCTAGAACCATATAGACCATCACGAGAGGGCGGTTGGCACGTGTCCACTCGGGGGCCATGCCGTAGCGTGGCAGATAGCGCGGGACGATGTTCAGTAGCCCCGCCATCGCGCTTGCCCCTGCAAACCAGAGAATTAAGATCGTGGAGATGTCATAGACCGTACCAAAGCCGGGGCCGAAAAATTTCTCCGCAAGATAGGCCAGGGCCCGCCCGTTGGCGCTACCGCCTTTTTTCAGGGCATGGATCATGACATGGTCAGAGCGATTGGGATCCTCTGTGATGGTGATCTTGACCTGGTCTGTGTCTATACCATTTACTTTCACTGGGACAGAGTACTGCATCTGGCCTTCCAGGTAGGGCTTCAGTGGAACTGCGACATTCCAGACCGGCTCTTTGACATAGGCACTATCTGGGTGAATAGAGAGCAGGACGGTTTCGGTTGTGAGCTCTTTATCCACGCTCTTTTCCGCGACCATCTTGGGGTAGTACTCATGAGCAGGGATCAGCAGCGTGGTCACAAAGCTAGAGGCGAGCAGGTAGCAGCTCATGATCGCTGCAGCAAAGAAGAGCAACTTGCGCGTGTTGGCGATACGGCCCTTGGGATTGGCATCGGTGTCGTCTTTGCCGCCCTGCACCAAGGGCATCACAGCCACACCCGTCTCGAAGCCCGAGAGCCCCAGAGCCAGCTTGGGAAAGAGCCCCAGCGCGGCTAAGAGAATCAGGCCAATGCTCCCATGGACAGCGAAGGGCTTCCCAAAGAGCTGCGGCCTTGCTGCCATGAGCATCGTTTGAAAGTCGCTCTGGTGCTTGGGCAGATCACTAAGTAGCAGCTGCACCCCGCGGCCGACCAC
>NZ_JAYUPA010000290.1:0-5503 GCF_043760365.1 Armatimonas sp. | reverse complement strand
CTGATATTTGCCAAGATTGTAAGGTGCGTGGGGTACGCGACATGGGATAGGTTCTCCTGACAGACAGAATATCACATTATTTAAGGATAGGTTCTAAGGACGGTAAGCTCTCCGGGACGGATACCTACCGAGAAACCTGCCCGATCTGTAAGATTTTTGGTTGCCTGTCGCTTCAGTCCCGCTGCCAGTTCAGTGATTTTTATGCACAAGAAGCGGCCCATCGGCCTTCCGTCGAGCGCCGAGATGGCGTTGGGATAGACCGCTACACGGGGGGCGCTTCGCGTGGTGCCCTCTTTGACATGTCGGTTGCGGTCGGGGGGAAGTACACCGGCACGATCCGCCTACGCAACTTCGAGGTCTGGCACCTGGGTCTGATTGCCTTTGTTCTGCGCGACCTTAAGGAAGGGCGTCTGACATTTGGCACTGCCAGTTCCCGTGGTCTCGGGCAGATGCGCGGTGAGCTTTTGGATGCCTCTATTCGAGTGTTTTCGCCCGATGCCGCGCCGGGGAAGATCGTCGGACTGGGGATACTGACAGGCACGGCGTGGTCTGCCTACGGTTTCGCATCGCTCCCTGCCGAAAAGGAGGGAATTCCCGCAGGCGTGCCCCCCACGGACGACGGAATGGGGATCGGGCAGACCTACGAATACAAGGGCGACGAGCAGGTACTATCGCTGCTTCGGGCCGCTGCCCCCGTGTGGGGCGAGTACATACGTGCTCGCGCCGCAGGAGGAAACTGATGGCCCGCGCCTTTACTTACGCCGGGACGTCATCCGCGCCTATTGCCGCCGCGTTTCTGCTGTACCGAGCCGAACTTCCGGTTGCTCTCATCGAGCGCATCGGTCAGATCAGCTTTGCAGAATCCACGACTCTCCAAGGGCCGCAAGACGATGATGTCGAGGTTCGTGCGTTTGGCGAGAGTGCGGAGCTACGCTGGCGCAGTGACAGTGGACATTGGCACGCCTTGTTCCTCTCAGAAGACGGGGATATATCGCCTCCCTCGGGATTCACCCTAGAGCCAGGCAACCTGATCCGCTACGGCGAACCGCGCCCGTACGCCCTCTGGGGGGAAAGTAGGGAGGGAGGAGCCTTCCGTGAGGGTCAGCGCCTTCCCCGCCCACTCCACTATCCTGGTGTCGCGGGGGCACATGCCGCAATCCAAGTCGCCCTGTACAGCGTTGATTCAGAGGAAGCCGAGAATCCTCTTCCCAGCATCGTCCGCTACGTGAAGCTGGTTGCTGCGAACCCGGAGTGAGTCACCCTATGCCCTTCATCAACCCCTACAACTTTGTACGCCCCACGCGCAAACCGATGCCCCGTCTCCAGGGCACGACTTGGGAGCGCTGGCAGGGCCGATCTGGTCAGCTCACCTGCCGCTTGACCAACGAAACCCCCTTGCTCGTTCCAAGCGGGGGCAGTGCCGCAGGCGCAAAGGAGTTCTACCGTTTGGGCAATCAGCTCGCCATTCCCGGAACTTCCCTCAAAGGCGCATTTCGTTGTGTCGCCGAAACGATCTCCGGAGCCTGCTCGCCTTTTGGAAAGAACGGTGCCACTGACCAAGTTTTTGGGCGCTGTGACAACGCGGAGAAGCTATGCCCCTGCTGCCGCCTTTTTGGTTTTATGGGGAACACCGTACTACGCGGGCGGGTGTGCATCACGGACGCTCTCCTCGAAGACCCTAGTTTCCGCCCTACAGCACCGACGGTCTATTTAGAGCGCATTGGAGGGCCGAAGACGACCCATACCGCGTTTTACTGCGACGAGAACAACCAGCCACGCGGTCGAAAGTTCTACTGGCACAGTCCCGAGATACTCACTGCAAACGAAATCCGGCGATCACGGCGCGCTGCGGTAGAGGGGGGCGAGACACTACGCCCTCTGGTTGGCTCAACCCCCTTTGTCTTTCACGTCCGCTACAACGGCCTCAGTGACGACGAGCTTGGCCTCCTGCTCTGGACACTCTTCCCCGGCGAAGAAAAGCGCCATAAGCTAGGCCACGGCAAAGGAGTGGGGCTGGGCACGATCCGTGTCGAGCCTGTTGAGTGGCAGGATCAGTCTGCCGAGCAGCGCTACGACCAATTTGAGGCCACAGCACCTAGTGCGCCTGTAACCGAGCTCCTCGCCACGGTGAAACGACAGTTTGTCAGATCCCGTGCCAGCCAGCTTGGGGTGCCAGATGCCGACGATCTCTTTCTGCTCAATGATGATGCCTTGGCAGATCTAGGCGCGATTCTGACCCCCAGGACCTTCAAGTACCTCGTGCAGTATCCTTCCTACGATTGGTTTAAGGCCCTCTCACAGAAGAAGCTCCCCACGATTGCCGATACGCTAAAGGGCATCGGCCTACCGGATCGGTTCTGATGCTGGTTCGTTTACGTCTGCGCCTGGATAATCAAGGAGGGGCGTGGTGGAGTGCTCCCGAGAATCTGCGGGAGCTGGCCCTCGCAGTCGCTGCGGCGGGTGACGGTGCCTTTGCAGCTCAGCTTAGGGAGAGTCAGAGTGAGAAACCGCTGACGGTGGCCCTCACACGCCAGGGTGACGAGCGCCAGCTTCTGCTCACTGCCTTCAGCACCGAGGCTACCCGTGCTCTCATTACAGGAAGCGCCGCAGTGGCTCAAGCAGGGAGGCTCCACTGGGCAGGCAGAACCACGGAGGCACTTGGCTACTCTACCGACAGCGCGGCAGACTATGAGGATATCTGGAACGCCTCGCAGCAAAGTGCGGCCTCCCCCTGTGTTCTGCGCTTCCACTCACCCACCGCCTTTAGCCAGGGCGGCAATCTCTACCTCCCCCTACCTGTTCCCTCACATCTTTTTGGAAGCTGGGCGCGCCGCTGGAATCTTTTTTGCCCTGAGCACCTCCGTTTGAGCGAAGAGAAGCTATCCCCTCTGACAAACCGTGTCGCGATTGACACGGTGTGCGATCTACGCACCCACACACGCAGGATCAACCAGGGCAACTTTATCGGTTTCACCGGAACCGTACAGCTCACCTGCCATTCTGAGGAAGCCAGGGCTGTTTTTGCGGCCCTGACCACTCTCAGTACCTTTTGTGGAACCGGCACCAAAACCATGATGGGGATGGGGTCAACAGGGAGGGTGTGAAAATAAAATCAGTGCTTTGTCACACAGGGTACAGAGAGAGGGCAGTTTAGGGTTGTAGGAGAAAAAACAACGATGCTAGCAGGAGTCGCCGCGCAAGTTATTGAGCTGATGCGGCCTATTTTTGAATACCTCACCGGCGATTTTACAAACCTATCACTGGAAGAGAGAGCTGAAAAAGCAAGAGTAATCCGAACTCTCGCAGGCCCCATGGCAACAGGGATTACCTTTTTTCCCATCGGCCCCGTGGATGCCGTCGGGATTACCTTTGTACAGATTGTCATGGTACGCGCCATAGGGAATGTGTACAGCCAGGAGAACTGCCGCATCACGGGCGGGGATCCGGCACAGTGGATTTCCAGTGCTCTGGCCTCACTGGTCAACCTAAAGTCCCTCAAGGAGATCGTGACGGTGATGGGAGCGGGGTGGCTCGGGCAACAGGTTTGCCTTCTGATCCTCCGGGTCATCACCTGGTACATTCCAGGATGGATGGTTGGATTCTACGTGGGAGCGTGGACCGCCATGGTCGGACATGGTGCTGAGAAACATTTCCGCAAGAGCCTGAACGTTCCGTAGCCTGTGTGAAAAGCAGGAGGCAGGAACCCGGCTGCGCTAAGGCGAAGATAGACACACATGGATTCCAAAGTAGTTCTCAATCCGACCGTGGGCATGTTGGCGACCGTTCGAAACCGGCGGGGTTTGGTCAGTGCAGTCGAGCCGTTCGATGGGCCCGAGGGGCGACTGCACCTGACCACAGTGGAGTACCTCGATGTGGAGGGAGAGCCTGAGGAGAACTTAGTGTGGGAGCGGGAGTCCGGGGCGCGGTTGCTAGAGCCTGCGGCGCTACCGAGCCTGGAGCGGGCACCGATGCTTCCCGCCGACGCCGATGCTTTAGTGCGGGCGACGCGCTGGACGGCGCTCTCTCCGTATCTCGATCCCGATGGCGCGGACGGCCCGCTGACGCGTATGCCGGTGTCGTCACCGTTTCATGGGGCGATTCAGGTCGAGGACTTCCAGCTCGTGCCGCTACTGAAGGCGCTGCGCATGCCGCGCATCGCGCTGATGATCGCCGATGACGTGGGGCTGGGAAAGACGATTGAGGCCGGGCTGGTGCTCAGTGAGCTGCTCCTGCGGCGGCGGATTCGGCGGGTATTGATTCTCAGCCCTGCCTCACTACGGGTGCAGTGGCAGCAGGAGATGGACGAGAAGTTCTCGCTCAGCTTCGATGTGGTAGATCGCGATCAGACCCACCAGCTCCGCAAGAACCTGGGTCTGGATGCGAACCCCTGGCGCACCTTCCCACGCATCATCACGAGCTACCACTACCTGAAGCAGCCCGATGTGCTGGAGTCGTTTTTAGCTGCCTGCCGGATGCCGGATGGCTCGACGCATCTGCCGTGGGACTTGCTGATCGTGGATGAGGTGCACAACCTCTCCCCCGCGCCGTTTGGAGCCGACAGTGAGCTGACCAAGATGCTGCGACTTCTTACACCCCACTTCGAGCACCGCATCTTTCTCTCGGCGACGCCGCACAATGGGCACACGCGCTCGTTCACAGGCTTGCTGGAGCTACTCGATCCGGTACGCTTCACCCAAACCAGCGAGATCAGTCCCGCAGAGCGGCTACGGGTTGAGGACGTTCTGGTGCGGCGCTTGAAGTCGGAGATCAACCAGCGGTCAAACCCACCCCGGTTTTGTGAGCGTTTCCTGACGGCGGTTCCCCTCTCGCTTCACCCAACAGAGCAGGCACTCTCCGTGGCGTTTCAAGCGTTCCGGGGGAAGGTACGCTCGCTGGTGGCGCAGTCCGTGCGGCGTGAGCAGCTCGCCGGGGCGTTCGCGGTCGAGATTCTGGGCAAGCGCCTGCTCTCCTGCCCCTATGCCTTTGCGGATTCTTGGAGGCGCTACCGGCAGGGGCTGGAGCTAGAAGAAGCCGCCGACGCCGACGAGGTACAGGCCGCTGGTCGCAGTGCCGAGGAAGAGACAGGCGACGACCGGGAGGCGGAGAGCCGCCGAGGTCATGCCGTGCAGATCGTAGGGGCGTGGCTTCGGCCCATGGCGGCGCAGCTACAGAGTGAGTCAGCAATGGTAGAGCGGGCGCTGGAGGCACTTGGTCTGGAGCGCGATGGGACGATGCCAAGTGTGGACGCTCGCTTCGAGGCACTCTGTACGCTCATTGATAAGCACCTACGGCCTAGCGGGGCATGGAGCGGCAACGAGCGCTTGGTGATCTTCACGGAGTACAAGACGACACTGGACTACCTGGTGAGTCGTCTGAACCAGCGCTACAAAGACCAGGAACGGTTGGTGACGCTGTTTGGGGGAATGGACGACAACCAGCGCTCCGCCGTGAAGCTGGCCTTCAACGACCCGGCCAGCGCCGTGCGGATTTTGATCGGCACCGA
>NZ_JAYUPA010000289.1:0-1968 GCF_043760365.1 Armatimonas sp. | reverse complement strand
CCCCCGGCGAGCACGACAGCAATCCACCCCACTTTGGCGAGACCCAGAAAGCGTCGCCGGATTTTTCGCACTGGCAGGAGAGCGGCTACGGCAACCATGGCTTCCACTCGCACTTAACTCCTGAGGAGCAGCAAAAGAAAGACCTCGCGATCTACTACGGGATGATCAGCCTGATGGACCGTGAGATCGGCAGGATCTTAGACGAGCTGGACAAGCGCAGGCTCGCCGAGGACACGCTGGTGGTGTTTTCGACGGATCACGGGCATTTCTTAGGGCAGCACGGCCTCTGGTACAAGGGGGCATTCCACTACGAAGACCTCCTGCGCCTCCCGTTTCTCGTCCGCTGGCCCGGCCACGTCCCCGGCGGTGAAGTTTCTACCGCGCTCCAGGCCCTAATAGATCTCCCGGAGACATTTCTAGATGCCTGTGGAATCCCCATCCCTGGCCAGATGCAGGGCGTCAGCCAGCTTGGGGTCTGGACGGGCGCGCAAGAATCGGCCCGCGACTCCGTCATCACCGAGTTTCGCCACCAGCCCACCAAGCTCCATCTGCGGACGTTTATCACCGAGCGCTACAAGCTCACGCTCTACCGCGGCGAGGCGTTCGGCGAGCTCTTCGACCTGCAGGACGACCCTAGCGAGCTTCATAACCGCTTCGCAGACCCAGATTATGCCTCGGTGAAGGCGCAGCTGATGGAGCAGTGGCTTCAGGCGGAGATCAGCCGTGAACCCACTCGCTTCGCACGAATTGCGGGAGCATAGCGCCACTGTGCGTGACAAACAGTTTGCCTCCTAAGTTTTGCATGGAATAAAAGCCTTAAGGAACCATCGAATCTCTAAATCCGAAGGTGGCCCAAGCAACCAAAGAGAAACACGATGGGCTACTTCCAAGCCTTGACGAGCAATACTCTTACGGGCACGTTTGGTTGCTTTACAAACCACTTGGGGCAGAGAGTGTCCAATGCAAACACACAAAAGGTAGGCCAGAGTCAGTAAACCAAAGAGACGGCAGAGACGATCCGGCTCGATAACACGGGTCTCTTCCAGATGGAAGCCGCGACCTTTAAGGGCTTGAAACAAGCATTCGATGCTCCAACGATTGCGGTAGTCTTCCATCAGATTACCGGGATGGCTACTGGCAACCACGAGGGAATCTGTCCCCGAGAGTGGCTTTCCTCCGAGATAAACCCAGGTGCCCCAGAGCAGAAATTGCCCTTTACGGCATTGCTGGGAGCGGCTGAACAAAGCCGCCACTTCATAGATTTTGCCCTTGCGATCTTTGACCAAGTCATCCACGCGCAGCCGTAGACGAAAAGGGATGCGAGTACGATGGAGCCAGGCAATCCAATTTGCCCCAATAAATTCTCGATCCCCCGTGACATATTGAATGCGTTTTGCCCCAAACAGATCGAGGAATTGTTGCATGAGGGCAATGCGTTGTGCCGTATCGCTGGCTCCATCCCTCTCTAGATGCATCCAGAGCAGTGGGACGGCTATGCCGTTGAAGTAGACTGCCAGCACTAACAAATTGATGGGAGACTTTCCCCAGAACCAGTTGGTTCTATCCACCACAAGGATCCAAGGCGAGCAAGGCAGGAAGTGGGCAATGACCTTAGCAAATGCTTTGGGGGTGACTCGGGAGTCATCCAGGAATCTTTGGATTCTCTTTCTGTTTGACTCGTCCGTTGCTCCGGTGGGTAAAACGGTCGCGATCCAAGCCAGGCTAACCGTTCTTTCCGCGAGGAGGGCTAGGAGAAAAAGAGTAATGAATTGGCAATGCGGTGCAAGTTCTCCTATACTTTCTCGCATCAGCCTTTGAATTTTCTGGCGGTTACTCTGGATTATTTGGAGGTTGGTTGGTTCGGTCATCTGAAGCCTTTTGTCGGTGTGGTAACCTCAAGATAGCTTCATTTGGCCGAACCGTCATCCTGTTAAATTTAGCAGGGCAAACTGTTTGTCACGCACAGTG
>NZ_JAYUPA010000288.1:0-1969 GCF_043760365.1 Armatimonas sp. | reverse complement strand
CTAGACCGTGCCATTTGCGCCCTCACCGAGACCCAGCGCGAGGCGTTTGTGCTGGTCAAGGCCGAGGGCTGGACGCATAAAGAGGCCGCCAAAATTCTGGGTGTGCCGCAGGGAACCGTACAAGCCCGCGTTTTTGAGGCCACTCGCCGCCTGCGTGAGCTGCTATCTGAGGAGAGTATCAAATGACCGAAGAAGAACTGGAGCGTCAGGCCAAACTCTGGCACGGGGGAACAAGCTTAGAGTCCGAAAAAACCGAGACACTCCGCGCCGCCCTCATGGCCACCCTTCCGCACGTGCGCCGCCACCGTCGCTGGCAGCTTGGCGGAGTCGCAGCTCTGGTAGTTACCAGCGTGCCCCTGGGAGGTGCTCTGATTGTCTCCCTCAGCGCTGATCCCTTGATCGCCCAGACACGGATCGAGCCGCTTCGTTTTCCTGAGGGCAAATATGGCATTAATGGGCTCGCTCTCGCCACAGATGGCACCGTGGCGGGAGAGTGTGCAATTACAAGTGGCAACGACGGGCTCGGTGGAAGGACTTTAGGGAAACAGGCTCTCGTCTGGCACCCTGGCAGATCCGTCGCAGAAACGCTTCGTGTGCCGGGTGCAACCTTGAGTGGGCTGCGGGACTTCCTTCCCAGTGGTGAGCTCGTTTGTTACGTCACACGACAAGATCAGCACTTTCAGATCGTTCTCTGGCAACAAGGGAAGTGGCAAAGCCTCCCACCACTACCTGGCTACTCAAGTTCGTTTCTCAGAGTGGGCTCCGATAGTTTGCGTGTTGTCAGCGCTCCACGAGGACTGGTGGGCTATAGTGCAACGAACAAAAAACTCGACAAACCCCAGCTAACTCTGTGGCATAACGGTAAGCCAGAGCCACTCCCGGAAGGCGTATTGCCTGAGTCGCCCTGGGCGAGCAATACCAAGGGGGACTTTCTGCTAAACACGAAGGGCGATTTCCAGGTGTACTCAGGGGGAAGGTTTACTCCTATTCCCACCGAAGGCAGAGATAGCCACGGGCAGCTCCTCTGGAAAGGCATCCCGCGCCACATTGGGGAAAATAAAATCCTCATTGGGGAGCTGGAGCGTAAGGGCCAGGAGACAACGATTGGGCTCTGGACCTCTCCAACGGCGCAGCCCCGCCCGCTCTGGGAAAAGTCTTCTACGTTAACTAAGCTCCCGCTCCGCTGTGCAGATCTTGATGCAGAGGGAAAGGTTGTGGGAGAGATGAAAGACCCCCTCACCGGCGCCATTACACCCTTTGTCTGGAAGGAGGGACGCTACCGCGATCTGCAAACCCTCCTTCCTCTCAATTCCGGCTGGATTCTTCAGGGAGCCATGCGGGTCGCGGGGCGAACCGTGATCGGCATGGGGCAGTACAAGGGCGAACCTGCGGTCTATCGTCTCACGCTTCCTCCCGGCTGTCCGTAGGCTCAGTCCAGACGCCTTACGGGGTAGCCACCGGTCTGGAGGCAGGCTTCGAGGCGGGCGATGTGCTCCTCGCCGCGCACTTCGATCAGCATCTCAACTCCGGTGCGACCGTAGGGAATCTCGGCGCTGATGCGGTTGTGGGTCACTTCCATGACGTTGCCACCCGCTTTTGCGATGGTGTCCAGAAGCGCCGCGAGGCCACCGGGTCGATCGGGGCACGACGTGAAGAAGTGAAAATAACGGCTGGTGCGGATCATTCCACGCTCAATAAGATCGGAGAGGAGCTTGAGGTCAATGTTGCCACCGCAGAGAATACAGGCCGTCTGCCCGACGCCAAGCCCCGGATGCGCAAGCAGTGCCGCCAGCCCCGCCGCCCCCGATGGCTCGACCAGCACCTTCATGCGCGTGAGGAGCAAGAGAATTGCCTCCGCGATGCGCTCGTCGCTCACGGTCACCACATCGTCGGCGAGGGCTTGGATGTACTCGAACGTGCGCGCACTTGGGGCCTTGATCGCGATGCCATCGGCGATGGTGTCGCAGGG
>NZ_JAYUPA010000287.1:0-1975 GCF_043760365.1 Armatimonas sp. | reverse complement strand
GCCGCGTGGAACGACGCACAGCTCGCCGGGGCTAAGTTGGACGATGCGATCCGGAAACTCGATCTGCATCGTCCCGCGCCAGACGAGAAAGAGCTCGTCTTCGCTCTCGTGGTGGTGCCAAGGAAAGACACCGCAGAACTTCACCAGCTTGACTTCCTGGCCGTTGAGCTCCACGATCACCTTGGGCCGCCAGTGCTCGTGAATCTGTGCCAGCTTCTCGGGTAGGGAGATTTTTTCCATGACTTATGCCTTGGGCAAGAGAGACTCTGGCATCGCGTTCCAGGTTAACAGAGCTTTCTCCGTACTTGCGCCACTCTTTTTGAGCCATGCGCTCATGGCATCGCCCGCTTTCTTGCCATAGATCCTGTGTGAGTACACAACGGCGGTACCGATGCCTTTGTGTAGGTGGAGCCGGGCAAACACGACCTCCACAAACTCGGGGCGACCAAAGAGCACGACGATCAGGTGCTCGGCGGGCTTGCTCTCGGTTCTGGGGACAGAGTCGGTTCGCAGCACGGTGGCTTTACTGGCCTTGTAGTTGCTTAGAACCGTGTTTGCTGTCGCCGCAAGCCCCTCGCCGTCGGTGACTTTCGGGTAGACAATCAGAGTCACCATATCCGACCATTTTTTCAGGTCCTCCTGCCCCTTGGGCGTAAACTCATGCTGATCGCCCTGGCTCCAGCGGTGGAGGTAGGTCTTACCCGCAAATGAACCGACCCCGGGGCAAGCCCCGAAGTATCACGGGCAAGGTAGTCGGCCTGAGAGACGACAGCCAGAAACCGCGACTGAGAGAGTCGCGAGTGTCCAAACCGGTGAACGGGGCAAGCCCCGAGGTATCGTACCCGTAAGGAATAAATGCGGGCGAGTACGCCGTGCCCAAGCCTTTCGCATTTTTTGGAATATAGGCGTTCGCCAGGACAAGATTTCGGGAGCCGTGCGTCTTGAGAAAGCCCGCGGGGTAGCGCTTAAGCTCAACGTCAACCCACGTGAGCACTTGCAGGACGTTCTCTAAGTGCTCCGGCTTCAAGGCAGTCACTTGATAGCTTGCCCCCACCGAGGAGTCTCTGCTGCTCCAAACCTTAAGAGCGATCCCAAAATTATCCTGGAACCGCTGGGCAACGGCAATAAACTTAGGGATCTCTTCAAGAGAGTCGACTGCAAGCGCTGGTCGGCTCAGTGTAGATAATAAAAACCAAGCAAGAAGCCAGCCCATCCTAGTCGAAAGAACGCGCAGTGCTTTCATGCTAGTTTGACGCGGGTGGCAGACTTCTTTTTCCGGGACCCAATTATCGAGTATACGCAGACATAGTCATCGGCAACTTGTGGGCCGCCTGTTGTTGCTCCTAATGCACATCGCGAGAGATCTGGTTGGATCGTGACCGCATAGAGCCTTAGTGGTGGAGCCTGAGGGTTCTTCGGGCTATGAAAGATGGCGGACACACGTGGCAACTCTCTGAAACCAGCGGGTAGAGCAATATCTGCGGCGAAGGCATTTGATGCCTTACCATCCGGAGTTTGACCTCCCGATTGCTGGCACATCGGCTCTGTTCCGTAGCACACGAGGTCGTTGGGGAGCTTTAACTTGATCTGAGAGCGCCACTTGGAAGGGGCACAGTGTGAGTGTGCCATTTTGTTTTTCTTACGAGATGCCATGATGGGATTATAACAGAAATGCCTCTAGTGTCCTTGATAGGCTACTGCCGCTCCAGCCAGGGGGCGACTTTTTCTACCCAGCGGGCAGCGTGTTCGCGCAGGCCGGGGCCGCTGAAGTGGACGCCTTTGCCGCCGCTGTCGCGCCACTCAGACTTGAGGGAGTCGCTATCGGGGCCTTGCAGGGCGAGGCGCTCTTTCCAGAGGGCGGCTTGGGTGGCGCGAATCTCGGGGCAAGCCTCGTCGCCGGGGACGTGGTAGCTGACTTGGGCCACAAACCACGGCGCGTCCCAGCCGATCACGCGGCGCGAGTCTCGGATGAGCT
>NZ_JAYUPA010000286.1:0-5552 GCF_043760365.1 Armatimonas sp. | reverse complement strand
CGTGGGCGTCATCTCACGCATCGTTGTTACTCCTGTAGAATATTGTGTAGGACATTGTACCTCAGTGTTATCGGCAAGCTCGTCGAGGGTTGGCGTGTTGCCACAAGCCGCACATGCGGGATTTCGGGGCAGGCGTAGCTCGCGAAAACGCAGCGTGAGCGCATCCAGCAGGAGCAAGCGCCCGACGAGTGGTAGCCCAATCCCAAGTAATAGCTTTAGTGTCTCCGTGGCCTGAAGCGTCCCCACCAGTCCGGGCAACACGCCCAGCACTCCTGCCTCGCTGCACGACGGCACGGTTCCGAGTGCAGGAGGGGTCGGATGGAGACAGCGGTAACACGGCCCGCCGGGAAGAAAGACGCTTACCTCGCCCTCGAAGCGATGGATTGCGCCGTGGACGTGGGGAATGCCTAGCAAAACAGTCGCATCGCTGACCAGATAGCGGGTGGGAAAGTTATCCGCTCCATTGACAATCACATCAGCCCCACTCAGAAGCGCTGCGGCATTTGGCGCGACTAGGCGCACCGAGTGGGCTTCGATGTGAATCAGGGGGTTCTGCGCCAGGAGTACCGCCGCTGCGGCCTCAGCTTTGGGCTGCCCGACATCGCTGTCCCGGTAGAGAATCTGGCGCTGTAAGTTCGAGCGATCTATGGTGTCATCATCTATGACGCGAATCGTGCCCACTCCTGCGGCAGCGAGATACTGGAGAGCCGGACAGCCCAGCCCCCCGGCCCCAACCACCACGACCGTGGCCGCCTTGAGCCGTTTTTGGCCCGCCAACCCGAGTTCTGGTAAGAGAAGGTGACGGGCATAGCGCTCGCGCTCGGCAGAAGAAAGGTCAGTCATAGCTGTCGGGTTCCTCCGTATCCTCGTCTAAAGTGAGCAGGGAGAGCACTGCAATGCGCCCAGCCTTCAACGCCTCGGCGTAGGCACCAGCGGGAGCGGCACCAAACGTGAGCAAGCGCTGCACCGCGGGGGCATCCCCATCGCGCGCGGCAAGCATTAATGCCGTCGCGCCTTGGTCATTTGTCGAATTGAGATTGGCACCGCAGAGGAGCAAGAAGCGCAAGGCATCGTCCCCGGCAACGGCGGCTTCGTAGAGGGCCTGAGTGTCCGCGCGGGTGTGCTCCAGGCGCGTCGCCCGGAGCGGTAGCAGCTCTGGGATTTCTCCAAGGAGCTCGCGCAGCTCCAGCGAGGTGACGTGGCGCAGCAGAGTTGGGTCCGCCCCCCGTTCCAGAAGCAGACGCGCGAGCTCAGCCTGGTCGGTGAGCACTGCGACATCGAGGGGCGTTCCCAGAGTCCGGGTTCCCGCATTGGGTGAGGCTCCCACAGCCAGAAGGCGCTCGACCAGCTCAGCACGTCCTCGGGCAATGGCCCCCATCAGAGGCGTTTCCAGACCGGATATGGGTGCATCGAGTAGGGTTCCCGGGCGCGGCCACAGCTCGGTTGCACGCGTCGCATCGCCCATGGCAATCGCTTCGAGAAACCCAATCGTCGCTCCGGCCTGGGTGAGAAGTATCGTCACGCGAAGATTCTCGGAGGTCAGCGCCACGAGGAGCGGCGTGTGTCCGAAGGCGTTGCGCCCATTGATCAGCGTGCCATCGTCTATCAAGCGTGCCACAAGGGTTGGGTTGCCCCCCTCGGCGGCAGCGTGGAGTAGCGTGTCGTCGGCGCGGCCCCGCAGTTGCAAAAACTCGGGCAGATCGTCACCAGGCACCAGCGCTTTCCAGAGCCGCGCATCTCCCACGCGTAGTGCCCGGTGCAGCGGGGTGTCGTGATCTCCTGCCCGCTCCACGGGGGATGCTCCGGCTTCCAGGAGATGTGGCAGAACACTGCCCGCCGTGGCACTCTGAACATAGAAAATCGCCGTGTGCCCCCACCGATCCCGCGCTGTGGTGCGCGCTCCCGCACGTAAGAGTGTCTCCACCAGAACCGCATCGCCGCGCCGCACGGCCCACATTAGAGGGGTTGGTTTATCACCTTCGACCTCGCCCTCAGGGCGCGCTCCGTGGCTCAAGAGCAGCACGGCAAGCGCTGTGTCGCCGCGACGGATGGCGAGATGCAAGGGACCAATTCCCGTTTCATCGCGCTGGTCCGGGTTCGCCCCGAAGGCCAGGAGCCGCTCCGTAATCTCAAAGCGCCGCTCATCCACCGCCCACCAGAGCGCCGTGCGCCCCCACTCATCGCGCTGGTTCACTTGCACCCCATTGTCCAGAAAGCGCTTCACTATCTTAGCGTAGCCCAGTGCCGCCGCCCCCCAAAGAGTCGTCCAGTTGTGAGGACAGAAGCGAACCGGTGCGGCTTTATTGCGAATTGGAGCTGGGGCATGGCGTCCCATGCGCAGCAAATCCTCACGCACATCGCGGTGCTGCCGGAGCTTTCCCGCTCGCCGCGCTCGCTTCCAGGAGAAGGCCATGGCGCTATTGTACCGTGCCAGAAAAACCGCTACGCCGGGGCAAACTCGCCCCATTTACGCCGACTTTTATGCTGGAAGGCAAGCACTATCTGATCTTTGGGAACGCCCGCTTCCACCAGATCTCCGGCAATTCCTTCTTCAGTTCCATCGTGCTGCACCCAGAACTTGCCCTCTTTGACTTCCACATGAATTAGCGGCGCGTAAATACGCTTGAAACCATCCCAGCCAATCGCAAAGAGTACCCAGTGGTTGTTCTCACGATCAAAGATTACCTCGGAGTCTATCTCCCCCTGAGCAAAGGGAATATCGGCGTGTTTTTGTAAACAGCGCTCAATCGCATCACGCCCAATCGTTAGGTAATCCATCCTAAAATCTCCTCGTGCTCGGGATCGTAACGCAGCAAGTGGTTCATCATCCGGCACTGCTAAAAATAAAACACGCTCCGGCTCTTGTTTGCGTAGGGCACCTCGATATCAGACTTTCCCGCAAAGGTCTTAATCTCAACCGCGATCTTTTCTATGCCACGCTCCGCCGCCACAAGTTTCTCAGCCCCAAGATCCACATAGAGGTTTCGCCGCCCCGAGATGATCCGATAGGGATCATGGGTAATCGTCCAGCCCTCTTTTTTAAGAGCGTTCGTCACCGCCGTGTGAAACCGATCCAGAGCAGACATACAGCGCCATTCTATCGTACAAGGGTACAATCCGCGTGATGTCATTCGATAGTGGTTCCGACCTTCCCGACCAGATTATCCGCCAGATTTTAGGCAAAGCCGCTGAGGTGGCGGGCGAGGTGCGCGAGCTTTTTGAGAGCGTGGACTCCCGCCGTGAGCTGATGCGCCACCAGCTGATTCTTGCCAGCCGTATACTCCACACCGAGCAGCTTCCCGAGGTGATTGCGCCTGCGTGCTGCGCCGTAGACGGCGGCGCAGCAGTGGAGAAAGGCCTTGGTATGGACACGGCGCTGGCAGTGGCTGTGGGAGTGGAGGGCCTTGGGGGATCGGGGCTTTGGCGCGAGACACCGTTTGCCGCGTGGCAGAAAACCCTCCAGCACGAGGGCGATGCCACCGGAAGCACCTGCCGCGCCGTGATGACCACACTAGAACTCTCGCTGCTGGCCAACGCCCCCCACCCTGTCGTGCTCCTAGACGGCTCTCACCTGACGCCCGTGATCTCGCTCAACGCCGCTCTGAGCATTCGAGACGATGGGCTTCGGCGAGAGCTGGCCGAGAACTTTGCGCAGTACAAGACCGCAGAAGCGCTTCATGCCGCGATGTTTAAGCCCGAGATAGTCGCTTTAGTGAAGTACGACGGCACACGGGATCTGGGCGAGACCTGGCTCGGTGGACAGCTCAAGCTCGATGACCGCACCACCATGACACTGCTGCTCCAGGCTGACGAGTACACCGAACCCGTGCCGCTGGGGCTGACACAAAAGAGCAAGCGTAACTGGATCGCCAAGGAGATTCAGAAACTCACGCCCTCCGATGTGATTCGTGAGGAAGTGCGTGAAGCCGTGAATGAAGCTGTCTCCCAGGTACGCACCGATGGACTTTTTGCCACCTACTACAAGCCGCAGCCCTGGAGCCCCGCCTACCGACTGGAGATAAAAAAAGAGATCGCCCAGACTCCCGAGAGGCTCGCGCAGGTCTTCGCCGTGATTAAAGCGCAAGTGATCAGCCCCGAGATTCGCGAACCCTACCCGCAGTACGTCGCCGACCGAATGGCCAAGTCTGTCGGCGATGCTCTGGTGGCGCTGCGTACCGCTGTTCACTACGACCTTGCCGATGCCGGACTTTCGGAGTATGTTGCACTGGTAGCCCACTCGTACCGGACGGAGGCCTTGTGAACACCACGAACGAATATTTTAACTCAGAGGAGAGCACTGCAACCGCCCTGTCACAAGATCATGAGCTTCTTCCCCACCACACCAACATTGAACGTGTCGAGCGCCGGATCTTTGAGATTCATGTCCACTGGAGACACAACGCCACTCTGATCGTCTTGGGCTTCGTCAGCTTCGTGATCACAAATGTTTCTCTGGCGCTCTGGTTGGCTGTGTCTTTTCAAAAGGCAGAGACCCCCACACACTATTTTATTTGTTTAGCGGCTCTGGTCTTGATTGTTTTCGTCCTTCTCGCCGCACAGTCACTTCAGGTCGCCACCGACAGTCTCAAAAAGTCAGACAAACACATCAACTCCCTGGAAGAGGAAGTCCAGCGCATTACCAGCAATACGGGATACACGTTGAACAAAGAAGTCATGCCGCTTGATTTCTACTTACGAAACTTAAGCCTGATGCGGGCCATGCTGTATCTTCTGCTTCCCCTCTGGGTCGCCCTGCCCGCCCTGCTACTGTATTTCAGCAAGGCTGAGTTGCCCGCACATCCCACCAAACAAGCCCTCGCAAAGCCAATGGAGCAACCAAAACGTGGAAAAAATTAGACTCGTTATCGCCGAAGACCAGACCATGATGCGCGAGAACCTGGCGCAGATTCTCGCGCTCGAAGACGACATTCAGGTGGTTGGCACCGCATCGGATGGCGAGCGGGCGCTCTCTGTCTGCCGCGCCCAGAAGCCCGATGTGCTCCTCACCGATATTGGCATGCCCAAGCTCAACGGTATCCAGGTCACGGAGACTATCCGCCAGGAGCTCCCCAACACACAGGTTGTCATTCTCACGATCTACGGCGACGATGACAAAGTCTTTGCGGCGATCAAAGCCGGTGCGCTCGGCTATGTTTTGAAAGACTCCCCGCCCGAGGACGCGCTTGCCGCCATCCGCGCCGTGGCGCGCGGCGAGTCGCTACTCAATCCCGTGCTCATCACCCGGATTCTGGCCGAGTTTGGTCGTCTCACGACCCAGAAAGCCGCCGATAATGCTGTCTTCGCCCACCTCACAGACCGCGAGCGCGAGGTGCTTGGCCTCATCGGTAAGGGCATGCGCAACAAAGAAATCGCCGACGCGCTCTTCATCTCTGAAAAAACCGTCAAGAACCATATTTCCAAGATTTTTGAGAAACTCGAAGTAAACTCCCGCGCCGAGGCCGCACTCTTGGCTGCCCGGCAAGGGCTCGTTTAAAACGACGGGTGTAAAACTAAAGGATCCCTAGCTTGGCGCACACGCTGCGCCAGGTGCT
>NZ_JAYUPA010000285.1:0-5554 GCF_043760365.1 Armatimonas sp. | reverse complement strand
TGACAATGGCGACCCAGATTCCGGGGGGTCTTCTGCGCCGCTGGGGCAAGGCTCCCCTGAACGAGCACGAGCTGGATATGCTTCTGGCGCAAGAAGAAGACGAGTTGGAGCGCTCCTATCTGCTGCTGATCCGCGAGACACTCGCCCAGCCGAATTTGCCTGAGGCGGCCCAAAAGGAGCTAAAAGAGGCGATTAAAGTGCTGGGAATGGCGCTGGATCGCCTGCCACCGGCTCCGGCGGAAACCGCGAATCGCAACACAGAGAGCTTGCGAACCGAGGCAGATGAGCTACGCCGACAGGCACTTTCGGAGACGGACAGAGTCGCATCGGAGTCGTTGGAACGGCGGGCGGATGCTCTGAAGCGTAGCGCCACTGCGATGGAGAAATCGGCGACGCTTCTGCGGCGCAATAGTCTGCTCCGGCAAGAGCTTCAGGCACAGCTCGAAGCCCTGCGCCTCGAGCTAGGATCTACAAGTGTTTCAGGCGTGGATGCGACAAGCCTCGCGCAAGTGGCGAGTGTTGCGCGAGGCGTCGCACGGGAAGCGGACGCTCTGGTGACTGCAAGAGCTGAGCTGGACACACCACAGATTCAGAAAATAGGGGTGAGGTAGTGAACCTAAAGCCAGAAGACCTGGGCAAGACACGGGGAGGAACACTCATTCGTCAGCGCGGAGGAACCACGGACCCTGAAGCGGAGCGACGCCAGACCCTTCAGACGAGTGGTGTGGCGGCGGCCATCGGTGTCGGCGTCGGCGTCATTAATAACAACGCGCTCATGGGCCTGATCATGGGAGCGATCTACGGGGGGAGCGCCGTGCTACTGCTCCCACGGATGCGCAAGAAACAAATCCACGGGACCCCCGTGAGCGGGGCGGAGCTGGCTCGGCTTCGGCCACAACGCACCCCAACAGTTGCGATACCGACGGTTCTGGACACGATTTTCTCGACACTCCTGGGCCAGCCTCTGCCACAAATCCCGCAAAAGCACACGCTGGAAGATGCGTATTTTGAGCTTCTGGTGGAAGTGCAGGCGCTGAGTGTTTCGCAGGTGGAGACCGAGGCCGAGCTACGAGACACGGTCCGAACTCTCAGTGATGCCGTCGCTGCGCTTCCCGCTACCGCGCCCATTGATGAAGACGAGATTCGAGAGCTAGTCGCCGATGCCGAGGGGCTTCTCTTCCGCTCGAAGCGAGAGACGGATCAGATCATCGCGGAGTCGCTGCACCGACAGGCGGAGGCGGCGGTTCGGCGGGCGCGCGCACTTCAGAACGCATCCAAGCTGGCACGACGAACCCGAACCCTGCGCGAGGAAGTCTACCGGCAGATCGGGGCACTGCGCGCATCGCTTCCCTCTTACTCCCAGGCATCCCAGAGCGTGGCAACGGGGCGTATCCAGGAGCTTGCCGACTCCGTCAACCGCGTCGCGCAAGACGCCGCATCCGTCGTGGCCGCGCAAGAGGAGCTCGTCCAGACCCTGTCCCCAGAGTGGCGCGTCCGGACAACCGTCGAGGAAACCACGCCGCAGATTCAGCGCCTGGGCCGCTGATTACTTCGCGAAGCGTGAGTCCGGTGACATGGTGGTCACCTTCTCTAGGGAGCGGGCAATCATTCCTACGAGAAGCTGCGTCATTTCCTGAGCCGAAACCGGCTTATCAGCCTTCTTCACCAGCGGGGATGTCTGCGGCAGGTAGCCCACCTGCACCAGCCCGGCCACGGACTTTGCGGTAGCGGGCCGCCCTTCAATCCAGGCGGAAAACCCCTCCGCCCAGCGCGCAAGCTCATTGCCGGTGACAGCTTGTTCGCCACTAAATCGGGTTCCCTCAACCAGCGAGACTCCCCGTATGCTTAGCCCGACAAGACTCTTGCTTGCCCAGTGATTGCCGGGGACATCCGTGTAGTTTTTCGCCTTAGTCGGGTTGAGACCCAGATTGCTTTTACGACCTGGCTGGATCTCGTGTTTGCTGCGACGTGGCTGCGCCACAGAGGCTTCGACATGGGCAAGCATCTCAAACAATAGCACTACCGCCTCGTAGCGCGTCACGGACTGAGCAGGATGATACCCGGGCACCGCCTTACTCTGCCGAACCTCACTGTGGTTATGTTCGTCTTTTTGCATACCTGAGTCCTTCGTCCCTAATCTTTTTACTCGTAGCTTCCACTGATATTCTGGCTACTGCGGATGGCATCAAACTCCTCCAGTGCGCGCCCGGTTCCAATTGCAACACACGACAGGGGATCATCGGCCACATGTACAGGAATCCCGGTCGCTAAAGCCAGCAGGCGATCCAGCCCCCGCAAGAGTGCCCCGCCACCCGTGAGCATCATCCCACGCTCGATAATATCTGAGGAGAGCTCCGGCGGCGTCTGCTCCAGAACGGCTTTCACACGGTCCACAATCTGTGAGATAGGCTCGGCCAGCGCCTCCCGGATCTCGTCGCTGGTCACCTCAACCGTCTTGGGGAGTCCTGCCACTAGGTCTCGGCCCTTGACCTCCATCCGAAGCTCTTGCTCCAGCGGGAATGCCGACCCCACACGAATCTTAATGTCTTCCGCCGTTCGGTCACCGATCATAAGATTGTAGGAGTTTTTAATGTGTCGGATGATGACCTCATCAATTTTATTGCCCCCGACGCGCAGGCTCTTGCTCACCACGATTCCCCCGAGAGAGATAACGGCGATATCGGTGGTGCCACCGCCAATATCCACCACCATATTGCCCCCTGGAAGCGCAATAGGCAGCCCTGCCCCAATCGCCGCCGCCATGGTTTCCTCAATGGTAGCCGCCACGCCAGCACCTGCCTCCTCGGTCGCCTGGAGGACGGCACGCTTCTCAACACTCGTGACACCGGCGGGCACACACACGAGAACACGTGGTTTGAAGGGGCCACGTCGCCCTACGACTTTACTGATTAGGGCACGCAGCATCTCGCGGGTGGTGGAGTAGTCCGCAATCACGCCATCTTGCATCGGGCGGATTGCGATAATGTTTCCAGGAGTTCGCCCCAGCATCAGGCGTGCCTCCTCCCCGACGGCCTTAACCTTCCGAGTCGTTTTATCAATGGCCACAACGGAGGGCTCCCGTAGGACAATTCCTTTACCGCGCTGATAGACCAGAATATTGGCCGTGCCTAAGTCGATTCCTATCTCCTGAACCAGTCGAATCTTCACACCGCCTCCACTCTCTTACCGAACTCATCTTCGCGCCAAATATCCGCTCCCACAGAGGCGAGTTTCTGTGTGAAGCACTCGTAACCCCGATCTATGTGATGAACCGAGAAAACCCGCGTCGTTCCCTGAGCAACCAGCCCGGCAAGCACCATTGCTGCCCCTGCCCGAAGATCCGATGCCTCAACATCCGCCCCAGAGAGACTCCCGACTCCCGTAATGACAGCCGTTCGTCCTTCCCAGCGGGCCTTCGCTCCCATTTTGATAAGCTCGTTGAGGTAGCGAAACCGACCTTCGTAGACCGTGTCCGTCACCATTGCGGTTCCTTCCGCAAGGCTCAGCAGCGTGGCAATCGGCTGCTGAAGATCGGTAGGGAATCCGGGATGCGGCATGGCTGTTACATCGGTTGCCTTTAGGCTATGGCCAGGATGCATCACACGGACCCCATTTGGTGCCTCCTCAATCACGACCCCCATCTCAGCAAGTTTCATCAAGATCGGACGCATTTGTGCGGGATTTGCTCCCTCCAAAAAGAGATCGCCGCCGGTAATCGCCGCTGCCATCGCCAGGGTTCCGCCTTCAATCCGGTCGGGGGAGACGGTGAAATCTACGCCATGAAGTGCCTCTACCCCTTCCACCGTGATCATGCCCGTCCCATGGCCCACGACATTTCCGCCCATCGCGATGATCAACTGCGCGAGGTCTTCGACATCGGGTTCCTGCGCCGCGTTTTCGATGATGGTGGTTCCCTTGGCCAGCGAGGCTGCCATGAGAAGATTCATGGTCGCTCCCACCGACGGCTTGTCGAGGTAGACCTGCGCCCCACGCAGCCCTTCCGCAGGAGCTTCGGCGAAGATATATCCCCCACTCTCATCAATGGTGGCACCGAGCGCCATCAGGCCCTTCAGGTGAAGGTCATACGCACGAGCCCCAATATTGCAGCCCCCTGGAGGAGCCAGCCGAACCCGTCCCTGACGCGCTAGAATCGGCCCAAGGAGCTGAAGAGAGCCACGCATTCGCGTCACGAGCTGGTCGGAAGGCTCAAACGACGTGAGACGAGTGGCATCGAAGCGTATATTTTTATGATCCTCGGAGAACACCGCGTCCACCCCGAGGCCCCGGAGGATCGTCGCCATGTTCGCGATATCACTGATCCGTGGAACGCGCTTGAGCCCCGTCACTCCCGTGGACGCAAGAACCACTCCCGCCATCAGGGCCAGCGTGGCGTTTTTAGATCCCCCTACGGTAACGGTTCCGTGAAGGGCCCGCCCCCCCTGAATGACGATACGCGCCTCTTGTGGGGTCGGCTGCATCCGCCGCCCAAACTCCAGGCCTAATCCTAACTCGCTACCCCGTGTTTGTCTCTGTGCCTCTACTGCCATAATGAACTTTCTCTAAAAAAATTGCCTCCGCATTGTATCGCCGAATAACGAAAAGGAGTAACAAGAAAATGCTATAAAAGACAGCTAGAGCCGTTGACGAGCACGCAGAACCAGGTGAACCGCATCCTCCGACGTTGCAGCAAGCGCCGTCAGGTGCCCCATCTTGCGCCCTTTGCGGGCTTGCGCCTTACCGTAGAGGTGCAGGTGTAGCCCCGGAACCGCCAGTGCCGCCGCCCAGTTAGGTGCCAAGGTTTCGTCAGCGGGCCAGACATCGCCTAGCAAATTAGCCATCGCAATCCCAGGCGCACGAAGCGCCGTCGAGCCCAGCGGCAGACCGCAGACCGCGCGCACTTGCTGCTCGAACTGGCTGGTTGCCGCGCCCTCAATGCTCCAGTGCCCGGAGTTGTGTGGCCGCGGCGCGAGCTCATTGACCAAAAGCTGCCCGGCTGGAGTCACAAAGAGCTCGACACAGAGCACGCCCACTACGTCTAGTGCCTCTAAAATCCCTTGGGCCAGCGTCTCCGCCTCAGCGCTTCCCACGAGCGGCACGGTTGTCAGGTCCAGAATGTGGTTGACATGGTCGTTTCGCACCAGAGGGAAGGCGACAAAGCTTCCGTCACCCCCGCGCACCGCCACAATGCTAGCCTCGTACGCAAACGCTACCAGCTCCTCTAGGATGCACGCCTGCTCGCCTAGAGGAGCTGGTGGCGTTTGCGTACGAGGCGAGCATTGTCGCGGTGCGCGGAGGTGACGGAAGCTTTGTCGCCTTTCCTCTGGTGCGAAACGACCATGTCAACCACATTCTGGACCTGACGACCGTGCCACTTGCGGGCAGTGGCGAGGCGGAGGCACTGGCCCAGGGGATTTTAGAGGCACTGGAGGTAGTCGGAGTGCTGTGCGTTGAGCTCTTTGTGACTCTGGAGGGGCGGCTTCTGGTCAATGAGCTCGCACCACGGCCACACAACTCCGGGCACTGGAGCATTGAGGGCGCGGCAACCAGCCAGTTC
>NZ_JAYUPA010000284.1:0-1987 GCF_043760365.1 Armatimonas sp. | reverse complement strand
AAAGAGATTTGCGGGCGCTACGACTGCGGCTAGGCTGAGCCCTTGCGGCAAGAAGACATTACCATTCATGTGGTAGCCAACATTGGGCGCTGCTGTCTTCAGCGCACCATTGGGGATATTGGTGGGACAGACCCAGATTTGCTCGTTTTTGGTGTAGGGCAGAACGCGGTCTTTGTAGTTCCAACCAAAGGCGTTCACGATTCCGGAGTTGAGAAGCGGCATGCCATCTACCGGCTGGCCTCCTCGCGCAGCGTAGTCCACGCCGTTGTAGGACTGTGATGCAAACATCTCGTCATAGTCCTGGATATACATCATCATCGCCGTACCGATCTGCTTCTGGTTGGAGAGACAAACACTTTGGCGTGCTTTCTCTCGTGCCTGAGCAAAGACCGGGAAGAGAATGGCAGCAAGAATCGCGATAATCGCGATCACCACCAGAAGTTCGATAAGCGTAAACGCTCGCCGTCGAGAAAAAGAATTAGCAGACATTGCTTTACAGGCCTCCCTGACCCGTGCCTAATTCTAACGGAACTCGTTAAAATTGTCAAAGGCAATCTGGCGCTGCCACGTGCGCTCGATACGGGTTTCCGTTATACCCTCGTGGATCGTTAGTGGGACATCACTCTGGAGCTGGTAGCGCCGTCCCTCGCGGATGATTCGCACACGCCCCCCGAGCAGGGGCAATGTTCCGGTCACGCGCCGTAGCCCGCCGGTTTGGACGGCTAGCTCGAAGTGATTGGGGCCCAGATCGAAGCGTGGCTTGAGCCCGAGGAGCGCCTGGCTGAGCTGCCAGGTGGGGCAACCCGCCCACTGGTGGCAGTGGCTCCAGCGCGGATCAAACACCTCTAGCCACGTGCCGTCCTCAATAGTTAAAGCCCAGCCCCAGCAAGTCTTGTACTGCTCCAGCACAAACGCCAGCTCACCACGCTCGATCAGAGCGGGGAAGGCAAAGTGGGCGAAGTAGGGCGTGATCAGGCGCGGGTTCGCCGCCGACGGATCCGAGAGGCGTGGGGCGCTCGGGTCATTGGGGAAGCAGCACTTAATGTGAGACTTTAGCGCCGTGATGGCTGTTTTTTCGTCGCCACCTGTGAAGAAGCCCAGCTTGAGGCCAAGTGCTGTTCGCTGAAAGCCACGCTTCTCCCACGACGGCTCCCGCTCGAAGTAGCGCTGGATGCTTGTCTGTGACTCTATTACAAGCGCCTGGTAGCGGGCGGCTTTCTCGCGTAAGTTAAAGTGGCGGCACCAGCGCACCATGTCTCTGAGCGCCTGAAGGTAGTGCAGGTTCAGCCCCATGTCCGAGGGACCAGGGTTGGGTACATAGCCCCAGTCCACAAAGGCCCAGGCTAGGCTTGTACGGATACCCTCGGGCGTGCGCTGCGCCTCAAACGCTGCCAGATTGCGCTCCGCGGCGGCAAAAAGCTCGTCGAGTAGATCCTCATCGCCGGTTCGCTCAAAGTAGTGCCAGCAGGCCGAGACCCACTGCGCGGCATAGGTGGAGAGATAGATGTCCTTGCCCGGTGCCATCCCCGAGACCAGCCCATCAGCGCGTGCGCTCTGAGCGCATTGAACTAAGCCTCGCCGAAAGACCCGCAGGTCATCGAAGGCCACGCCCGCAATATCGAGCCCCACAGAGACCACATCCCCCGCCCACTGTCCGCGCTCCCGGGTCGGCGTGTCCACAATCGCATCCTCGGAGCAGGCCCGGAGTGTCTCCACTCCCACCTGCCAGATCTTATCCAGCAGCTTATCGCCTGTGAACAGCTCCCCGATCTGCTTGCCAAAGTACGTCCGCTCGATGGCTTCCTCGCGCAGAAAGCGCACTTTTTCGGGTGGTGCAAGGACATGCACTTCGAGATAGCGTCCCCCTTTTGGGTGGAGCGGGAAGAAATCCTGCTCGCCGCCACGGGCCACAAAGTGATCCAGAAAGCACGAGTCGCTCGCCGAGAGAGTCACCCACGGCGAGACGCGCCCGTGCGTCAGCGACTCG
>NZ_JAYUPA010000283.1:0-5556 GCF_043760365.1 Armatimonas sp. | reverse complement strand
ATCCATACGGCAGCCGTTGCCACCAGTACCTTGCCTTGCACGGAGACCTGTTGTGGTACCGCACGTAATTGATCCGCGGTGATCGCCGGGCCGGGCGTCGGTGTGGGAAGGGGAATAGGGGTTGGTATAGTGCCAGGGACAGGAGTGGGTGTGGCAAGTGGTATAGGAGTCGCGCCAGGAACAGGAGTCGCGCCAGGAACCGGAGTCGCGCCAGGAACCGGAGTCGCACCAGGTGCGGGGGTTGGTGTGATTAGAATCGGCGAGGGTAAAGGGGTGATCGGGTCAAGAGCACTCACCCCGCCGCATCCCGTGACGAAAGCAATGCTTCCTAATAGGACAAGTGATGTTTGTATTTTTGATGTGATTTTCATTTTTTTTCCTTTTTAATATTTATTAACGATGAATATCCGTATGTGGAAAAATAATATAAGGTTCCATGTATAAAAATTATATAAATTTCTTTGGATGTGGATGCAAATTTAAGTAAGCGACGACGGCTGAGAGTACGCGGAGAGGGTAGGGGAAGACTCCTCAGGAATCAGGCGGGATTCGACAAAAGCAAGGAGCCCAACGATAATCTCCCCGGCGAGAGCAGTTCCCATGATCCAGCGTCGCCAGAGGCGATTAGAGTTTCTCTGTTGCTTGGCCTGGAACAGCATGTACACGAAGACAGTGTCCATGAAGATTAGCAGGAGGCTCAGCAGAAGGGTAATCACGAGTCCAGCCGCCTGTGATAGAAAGCGCGGGCCTCCTGTAAGAGCTGCCCCTCGGTGAGCGCTTCGATATCCACAGTCAGGGCTCCGACAAGGTGCGTAGCAGTGTCCTTATGGTGCGTCTCCAGGTAGTCTTTCAAGTGTGTCATTGCGCTGCTGGCTCCGGTGCCATTTCCCATGAGAAGAATCTCCTCCGCTCCCGTGAGGGTCTTGGAGATCGTTTCGTAGTAGGTGAGGTTCTCAGGAGCGCGTGCTCCCGCGTTGTTACCCCGGGTGTGCTTGAGCTGCCGCAGTGTGCCGTGGGGATCAAAAGGATGAAGATGCTCCGGCACCGCCCCTTTTTCCTCAGAGCGAAAGATCAGGGTCTCGTGCTGACTGATCACGACGAGGAGGCGCAGCTTGGAGGCGGTGTCAACGGGACTATTTTGATTAAAGCCGACGCTCTCTAGAAACTCTCTTAGAGCTCGCACCTGAGGCCGATCCGACGTGTCTTTATCTTTTGAACGGTGGAAAATTCGCGGTGTCCCATTGACAGTGAACGTGAGCTGGCCGTTGTTTTTTGTCTTGACAGTGCCAATTTGCTCGATTAGCGCAATAATATCGTGCCACTCCAGCTCGCTGGAGATAGGATTCTGGAAGACACCCTCCAGGGTGTTTTGGTAGGTTTGCATAGTGGTTTCCTTGCTGCTCCAGATGACCATGAGCTCGCTGGGTTCCCTGAAAAGTGAAGGGGAACCGTAACCCTGCTTCGTACATACGAGCGCTGAGTTAACAAAAATGAAAAATTCAAAAACGATACTGCTTCCCCTGGCGCAGACACAACAAGCGCCGACTCATGCGCGTCGTGATGAAGTTCGTACGCAGAATGTCCCGGTACGACCTCGAAATTCGGCTCCGCCTATGCGGCAAAAGCCCAACGAGCGCCCTCGCGCGGTAAACCAGACAACCACGCTGCGGGTAACGAGTCAGACGCGGACGCAGCGGACGTTTACGCGGACGATGCAAGGGCGGCGCTACGACAATGGGATGACGCTCCGACCGGCGGCCACGGTTCGAGTAAACTGGCAGAAGCCCTACTTTCCGCGTGGTCATGTCTACTATCCGCACTACCAGCAGCGCTACGATCCGCGACGAAACTACGTCTCCCCGTTTGGGTTTTACTTTGGAATTGTCCCCGCGTTTATCTCGCGTGACTTTGGCTATGACCGCCGCCCGGATCATGGCTACGTGGAGGTGATTACCTACAGCGGCAACAAGTTTCGCAGCTACGCCAACAGCCAGGATACGAACTACTTCAATGACCGGGCTCTCATGCAGCGTGAGCCTGGACTCCTGAATGCCATTGATGAGCTTCACGAGGCGTTTCGCAGCGGCAATATTGATGCGCTTGTTACCCTGACGGATCCCAATACGGAGATCGCGATCTATCTTAAAGGCAACTACGAGTACTCAATAGACGCAAACGATTATCTGGACTTGACGCGCGATGCTCTGTCCTCTATGAAGACAATTCAGTTTGATCTGACACTGCTTCACAAAAGAGCCGAAGGGGTCTATGTTGTTTCGGGTAAGCACGTCTATTGGGGAAGGAACGGGGAGACTCGCACTGTCTATGTGAGCTATGTGCTGGAATCGTTGCGGGATCAGTGGACGCTGACGCAAGTCGGGATGGCACCGGATCGTGTCCAGGAGTGGAGCTAAGCCGCTCTTGTTTGGTTGGGGAGGGGAAATGTGATCACCACACACGCGCCTCCCTCGGCGCGGTTTTTGTAGACGATCTCGCCGCACAGATCCCAGCGTCCCATGCTCTCTATCAGCTCCATGCCCGTGTTGGCCGATTTCAGTGGGTCGAAGCCTGCGGGAAACCCAGGGCCGTCGTCGCAGACTTCGAGCTGTGCGGTATTTTCTGGCAAGAGAGTCAGTGTCACGCCTACTTCGCCTTTGCCGTGTTTGAGGGCGTTGGAGACAAGCTCATTGACGAGTAGCGTAAAAGACCCGCCTTGCTTGAGCGAGATCGCCATCTCGTCTGCCTGAATCCGAATCTCCCGTCCGCCTGAGGTGGCCTGCAAGATCGGGACAAGCTTCTCCAGCGCGGCTTTGAGCGAGATGGTATCGAGGTCAACGCCGGTCTTAGAGTCTAAAGTCAGCAGGTCGTGGAGTGCGGCGAGCGTTTGAATATGCTGCCCGATGCGCTTGAGCTCCGAGACAGGCACCGTATCTCCCTGAAGCGGGGTTTGTAGCTCCACAAGGGCGGAGAGTACCTGCAGGTTGTTCTTAATGCGGTGGTGCGACTCAGCCACGGCACGCTGGAGCAGGGTATTGCGCTCCGCACCCCTCGCCTGTTCCTGCTTTTGGTTCTCAATATCCGTGGTCACACCAAACCAGCGACAGACATTGCCCGCCGTATCGTACTGGGGAATCCCGCGCACCAGAAACCAGCGAAAGACGCCGTCTTTAGCGCGGCAGATACGAACCTCAACGCTATAGGGCTCTTTCGTCTGCTGCGCCTTTTCCCATTCCGCGTACATACTCAGGACATCGTCCGGGTGGTACACCGACGCGTCTTGGCGGGTAGCAGTCTGCACCAACGACAGGCCAGTGTACTCCGTCCACTGCGGATTGACATACTCCAGAACGCCTTGTGGGCTTGATATCCAGATAAACTGTGGCACACTATCGGCGAAAGTTCGAAAGATCCCCTCGCTGGCATGCAGCGCCTCTTGTGCAAGCTTGCGCTCGGTGATATCGCGGATATTGCACTGAATGACCGAGTGACCGTTTTCATCGTAGAGATTCGCCACGACCTCGACCTCTTGACGCTTGCCCTCCTGGCTCTCCAGAGGCAGGTCTTCGTAGCGAACCTGGAGCGTGCTTTTTAGCTTCTGAAACATCTCCTGGCTCGCCGCCTCGTCTTTAAGCAGACCGATCTCAAAGAGCTCCTTGCCCACTAGCTCGCTATGAGAATAACCCAGAAGTGTCGTCATAAACGGGTTGGCGTCGGTGATCTTACGCGTCTTGGGATCGAGAAGCAGAACCCCATCTTTTGCCGCCTCAAAGAGCCGACGGTAGCGAATCTCCGAGAGGCGTAGCTTTTCCTCTGCCTGTTTGTGCGCCGTGATATCCTGAATGGAGCGGATGACAAGGAGCCCATGCTCGGTTTCCAGCGGGCTGAGGCTGATCTCAAGAGGGAACTCAGTGCCGTCTTTACGCTGTCCCCAGAGCCTCAGCCCCTCTCCCATCGGGCGTATTTGGGGCGCAGTAAGATAGCTCTCTCGGTGGTCTCGATGCTGCTGATGGAAGCGTTCGGGCATCAGCATTTCCTCGGGGGTTCCCAGCAGCTCCCCGCGTCCGTAGCCAAAGAGCCGCTCTATCTGCGTATTTGCAAATACGATAGTGCCTGACGTATCAACAACGATCATTGCTTCCGGCATGGATTCGAGCAGTGCTCGGAGAATCCCCACACTCTGGCGAAGCGCCTCCTCGACCTTTTGGATTGGACTCATATTTTGGATTGGACTCATAATAAACCCTCCGAGGAAACCCCGGGTACCCACCCGAAGGGAAGGGTGCTTAGCCGGAAGAGGAATCGGGAACCTTTTCTGGTGCCGTTGTCAAATGGTTGCATATTTGTTCTCGTTTTCTTGTCTTTCCTCTTGCATGTTTGCTTTTAGTTTGATAGACTCCTCTTGAGTTTTCGTCTTAGGGTTCGTCCCCCTAGGATCAGGAACTACCTTCAACTTTTGACAGACATCCACCTGATGGGGCAAGGCACTCGCTATGCAAAGCTACCCGGAGGTTCCAACGTCCCTCCTAGCTTTGCTGGAAATCTGGTTCGATGAGCGGCGTACGGTTTAACATAAATCAGGTTGAAGTTTAGACGATATGGCTCTGCCTTGCTTCCTGCTTGCAGGAGGATCGAGGTTGAACACGGGGCAATGTAACTTGCCCTATAGACGGGATTACAGTTTCGGCTGTTGTTACTGTCAAAGCTCCCTGCCTTTAGGCGGGAGATCAGTTACATTTTTAATTCACCGTTTCTCATAATAACATAACGGTGGAAGATTGACTTGGCGCGCTCGGTCACGGTGTTTTCCCCTTGAGCAGAGCAAATGCCTCGCGGGCGAGCTGACGCTGCTCGTCGGTGGGGATTTTCCAGACCGGCGTGGGGCTATTGTCGGGGCTGAGTAATGTCTCTGTTGCCTGCGCGGCGGCGTTGCGCACGGGATTGAGGGTGATTCCCAAGAACGCCAGCCCCTCGCAGATACGGGTTCGCATCGCTGCCGAGTGCTCACCGATTCCTCCCGTGAAAGCCAGCGCATCCACACCACCCAGCGCTGCGGCGTAGGCTCCGATGTACTTGCGAACCCGATAGGCAAAGGCCGCGAGGGCAAGCTCCGCCTGTGGGTCACCGTCTGCGGCTGCTCTTTCCAGCAAGCGCACATCACCGCCCTGGCCCGCGAGCCCCTTCAGGCCGCTCTGCTGGTTAAGCAGTGTGTCGAGCTGAGCGGGCGTTATTTCTTGGGTGCGCAGGAGATAGAGCAAGAGCCCGGCATCTATGTCGCCGCAGCGCGTACCCATGATCAGACCCTCCAGTGGGGTGAAGCCCATGCTCGTGTCCACGCTCTTGCCGTCCTGAAGCGCACAGACACTTGCGCCATTTCCCAGGTGGCAGATAATCAGCTTTGAGCCGCTTGCCTTACGCCCGAGACACTCCAAGAGCCGCTGGGAGGCATACTGATACGACGTGCCATGGAACCCGTAGCGCCGAAGCTCCAGCCGCTCCGAGAGCTCGCGGGGCAGCGCATAGCAGGCAGCCACGGGCGGCAAGCTCTGGTGAAACGCC
>NZ_JAYUPA010000282.1:0-1988 GCF_043760365.1 Armatimonas sp. | reverse complement strand
GGAAACTGGCTCCCCTGCTCGCGGTGCTCAAAGAACCTGCCGAGACCCTGACGCTATTTCATTTGTTGCCACGGGTCACGGGCGCAGAGCGCACCGCCGTTCTGGACAAGCTCCTCACCTTCACGACGCTCCCAGGAAGTGTCACCCGCGAGCAGGTGCTCGCTCTCGACTCTAAAGCTCTGGCGACCTGGCGCGAGGAGCTCAAGCTGCTGTGGGGCGGTGCCGCACAGCTCGGGATCTAGGAGAAAAAAATGCAAGGGAAGTTTATTGTCCACGAGTGGGGGACGTTTTTAGCGGTCGCGGGATCGGATGGCGTCAATTTGGAGGGGATGTACCACGAGGAGCACCCGCTGCCCGCGTTTGTCCACACACAAAAAGAAGACACCGTGTTCTCTAGTACCGCCACAATCAAGGGCGAGACCCCCGTGATCTATTTCTACACCGACCGGCCACGCCGAGTGTCGGTTGGAGTGGACTTTCCCACGGGCATCTGGACACACTGGTTTCCCTCTGCCCAGCGTGTCGGGCGCTTCCCAGGCCCCCATCCCACGCGCAATGGGCATATTGGCTGGATCGCCAACATCGCGCCCCCCTCGCCGCAGGATCGCCTCCCTGCAATCAGTCCCGACGCGCTCTGGCGCTTCGCCCGCCAAGTTCCCCAGGCCGCCACGGTTCACATGACCGCAGAAGCGAAGCTCCTCAACGACACACTCAGCGGGTTCACGCCGGTTCCGGCAAGTGGCGAGGCGGAGCGCTTTTTGTTCTACCGGGGCTTGGGCAAGGCCGATCTGCCCGTGCGCTTCTTCCCTGAGATAAACGGGGGGCAGCTGACAACCACGGTTCCCGTGCGCTGCGTGATTGTGGTGAAAGTGACGAAAGGCAAGATCACCTGGCGGGCTTTTGAGAGCCTGAGTCCCCGGCAGAAACTAGAGGGCATCACGCAGCGCCTGAAGCCCGGTACCGCAGACGCCGTGGCGCAGCACCTGACCCGTGGACTGGTTGAGAGCGGACTCTTCCCCGACGAAGCCAGAGCGCTGGTCAATACCTGGAAGTCAAGTTATTTCGGCAGCGACGGGCTCCGCGTGCTCTTCCTTCTTCCCCCAATCTGGACGGAGAAGTTTATCCCGATGCATGTCTTTCCCCAGCCCAATGCCCTGGTGCGCGTGATGGTGGGCCGGATCGAGGGACTCACAGCAGAGCGCGAAGCCGCCGTCGCCAAGGCGCTCCAGGACTATGCAGCCGCGCCCGAGAAACACTTTGTGACTCTGGCGGCGCAAGGGCGCTATCTGGAGCCGATCCTGCGCCGCCTTACAGCCCAGCCTACGCTCCGGCCACTCTGCGAGAAGCTCCTCGGCACGGAGTTTGTCCGCACGGGTAAGGGAGATGCCGTCGCGCTTCGCAACCAGCTCGCTCTCTGATCGGGTACTCTAAGAGTCTATGCAAGCGCAAGAAACCCTTGAGGAGATTCGTCTCAAGCACGAGCTGCCCGCACTCGGAGCGGTGGCGATCGTGGACGGAAAACCACAGCCCGCCGTCGTGGTCGGCAAGCGCAAGTTTGGCGGGACGGATTCCGCACTCGCGACCGATGCCTTCCACCTGGGCTCCGATACCAAGGCCATGACAGCGGCGCTGATTGGACTCCTCGTGGACCAAGGTAAACTGAGCGGGAAGACCACTCTGGGCGGGGTGATTGCCGAGACGCCGCTGGCCTGGAAAGCCACCACGATTGAGACTCTTCTGGCGCACCAGGCGGGCCTGACCAAGCTGGAGCCCCGGGGCAAGAACCTGCTCTACCTACACGGCTTTACCGGGCCTTTGGAAAAACAGCGCACCCGCTGGCTCACGGAGCGCCTAGCGGATGCGCCCGATAAGACCGTCGGGAAGTTCGCGTACTCCAATGCGGGCTACACTCTGCTTGGCGTGATTGCGGAGCGGGTGACAGGCAAGCCCTGGGAACGCCTGATCGTGGAGAACCTCTGGAAGCCGCT
>NZ_JAYUPA010000281.1:0-1990 GCF_043760365.1 Armatimonas sp. | reverse complement strand
TCGGGCAGGAGGAGGAGCCCACTGGTGAGGTCACGCTCCCGCACGAGGGCAACGGCACGGATGAGCGTAAAGGGCCGTGCGGGGCGAATCTCCTCTTGGGCCAGCATGAGCAGCGGAGCTTTGTCGGGGTTCTCGCGCCGCGCCACCCAGCACCCCAACACGGCCCGCAGCCAGCGCCACGCGCACCGGCCAGCCTAGACGACACAGCGGCAACACCACCGCAAGCACCAGTGCTACCGAGCGGTATAATTGCCTACAAGGAAAGACAAAATGCCTGTTCTCACACCGGAAACCGAAGCGCGACTGATCTCTGTGGCGACGAGTGTTGGCAAGACGCCCGATGAGGTCGTTCAGGCGCTCTTACGCGATCTGCCCACTGCGGCATTGAGCGAATCCGAGCTTCTACGGCGCATTCAGGAGGCGATTCCGCCCTCGCTACGCCAAGAGCGTGAGGTGCTGATTACAGCGCAGAAAGCCCGTGCCTGGAGCGCATCAGAGCGTGCGCGATTTCTGGAGCTGACCAATCAGATCGAGACCTGCGAGGCGGATCGTATTTTACTTCTCTCGGCTCTGGCACGGCAGCGCGGCATTACGCTACCGGAGATTGCGCGGCAGCTTGAGCTAATGCCTGCATGAGACGACAGCGTCCCACACAGCGACAGCGCCTTGCGGTCTTTATCCGTGCGGGGTACCGCTGCGAGTATTGCCGACACCCTGTGGCCTTCTCCTCTGACCCGTTTGAGGTGGAGCATATTATCCCCGTGGAGCAAGGCGGCACCACGCCCCTGGATAACCTGGCGCTTTCGTGCCGGGGCTGTAACCACCTGAAGCACATTCTGACAGAGGCGATGGACCCGGCAACGGGTGTGACCGTGCCTCTGTTTCATCCGCGCCATCAGCAATGGAGCGCTCACTTTCAGTGGAGTTTCGATGCGACGCAGGTTCTTGCGCTGACAGCAACGGGTCGCGCAACACTGGAGGCGCTTCAGCTCAACCGGGAGGGGCTACGCAACCTGCGGCGTGCGCTGGTGCTCGATGGCGCACATCCGCCCGACGAATCCGTTACAATATAGTCAATAGCTTGCCCCTGCTTTCTAAAGCACGAGTACGCGCGGGCTGGTGTACTCGTCCATTGTCCAGCGGATGCCTTCGCGGCCCACGCCAGAGTCTCCCTCGCCGCCGTAGGGCATGGCGTCGCTGCGGAACGTCGGGACATCGTTTATAATCACGCCGCCCACATTGAGCGAGTTGTGGGCCTGCATAATGCGGCGAATATCGTGCGTAAAAACACCCGCTTGCAGGCCGTAGCGGCTGGCGTTGATCCGCGCGATACCCGCCTCGAAGCTGTCAGCGGGCTCCACAACCACCACCGGGCCAAAGACTTCATCGCAAACAATAGGCTGGTCTGTCGGGACACCCGTTAGAATACTCGGGGCCAGAAACGCACCGTCGCGCTGGCCCTGGAGGAGCATCGTTGCGCCTGCGGCCTTGGCTTGGTGAACCCACTGTTCCACGCGAATCGCGGCGGCCTGCGTGATCAGTGGCCCCAGGTCGGTCGCTTCGTCGGCAGGAGCGCCCCGCCGAAGCGCACGCACTTTCTCTACCAGCGCCTCGCAGAACGCCGCAAAGAGCGCCTTGTGCACAAAGATGCGCTGCACGGAGATACAGACCTGCCCGGAGTAGGCAAACCCTCCCACCGTGCAGCGTGCGGCAGCATGGACACAATCGGCATCCTCGGCGAGCAGCACGGCGGCGTTTCCCCCAAGCTCCAGTGTCACACGCTTCTTCGTGGCCCGCTGCTTCAGCGCCCAGCCGACGGTATCCGATCCGGTAAACGAGAAAACTGGTAGCCTGGGATCGTCGGCGAGTAGATGCCCGATCTCTTGGGGCGTCTCGGGCGTGAGCACGGCAAACGCCGCTTCGGGCCAGCCAGATTCCCGCACGAGTGTCTGAAGTTTAAGCGCGATCTGCGGCGTTTTTTCTGCGGGCT
>NZ_JAYUPA010000280.1:0-1994 GCF_043760365.1 Armatimonas sp. | reverse complement strand
CGCCATAGACGGTTTCCACTGTTTTGTCGTGGTGTTGGTTAAAGCGCAAGGCGGCAACCATCTCAGCGAGGCACTGGGCCAGGCCGGAGCTGAGGTCGCCTTTTTTAGCTTCCACGAGAGCAATCACTGGCGCTTGAACCGTGAACTGGATTGCGGAGGCGCTGATGAGATAGTCGCAGAAGCCATCGAGTCCCTGGCTGCGATCCACGTCGAACTCGACTCCAGGAAAGAGACTGACTTGGAGCCCGAGCTGCCGCCGTACTTCCAGCAGAACAGGAGACACCAGTAGCTCCGAACGGGAGCGCTCCGACCCGAAGGCCAGCACTATTGGCAGGTTATTGTGAAGCGTTTCCTGAAGCAGAGGGCTGGGAGTGACGGGGGCAACACCAGGAAAGAGGGTGTCGGCCTGTACATAGCACAGCCCAAAACGCTCTGAGAGAAGCTCCAGGGTAAATTTGTTGTAGGCCATAAGCGTATTATACCTGTGATATTCTCCCTGCCCTCGCCGGGTATAGTAGGAGGTTATTTTTTGCTCTCGTTCAAGTTCGCTCCGAGTGTTTTTTCGGCGGCGTTGTAGAACGTGTCCTTGTCCTTAATCACGGCCTGCGGTGGGAGTGCGCTGGTGAGGGTTTTGGTGCCCGCCACTTTCTTGACAGCAGTGCCGATGGCCATGAACTCGATCAGGCCGCTGCCAAGGTTATAGACATAGGTCTTGATCCCCACCACATCGTCGGCTCCGACGAGCTCGGCATCGGCGCGAATGCGTGTGATTGCGTTCTCGCGGGCCTCGTAGATGAGGGTCGAAAGCTCGGGGATCTCGCCGCGCACGAACGACTTAAACGCGGCGGTGAAGCTGCCCACGAAGCCCAGCGAGTAGACCGAGACGCCGAGTACGAGCTGGATCGGCTGGTAGCCCATGTACCAGATATTCCAGAGTTCCTCGTTGGTGAGATCGCTGGTGATCGGGCTCTCAAAGTGGCGCGGGTCGAGATCGGCATGGCGCGATGCAGTGCCCACCATCACCATCTCTTGCATCCCATTGAGCGGCAAGATCGAGGTCTGGATGCCGAGAACGGCGTTGGCTCCGGCTTCCCGCGCTTCCTCGGTGATGCGCCAGAGCGCCCTGTGCCGCGTCTCATTGAAGACATCAGAGAACTCCTTGACTTCGCCACGCGAGAGCGAGCGCAGGCCACCCATGATCCCGCCACCGATCCCAATCGAGTACGCGACATTGCCAAAGACGAACTTCACGGGCATGAAACCGCAGTCGAGCTGGCAGTAGAGCTCCTGACCATCGGCGGAGGTGGAGAACGCCAGCTTCTCGGACTTATTGCCCTCGTGGTGGATACAGGAGCCAATCGAGAGAAACTCCACATTACCCGCCTGCCAGATTAGCTCACTGGAGACTCCGGTGATGCCGATTCCGCCGTGGTGCTCTGCCTCTTTGACCATACGCGCCAGTGCGCTCTGTCGCCCCTCATGGATGATCTTGGTGACTTGCTCGATCTCACCGCCCATCATCGTCTTCAAGCCCGCTCCCACGGAGCCCACAAAACCCATTGAATAGACACTATTGCCAATCACCAGCTCGCCGGGCGCGAAGCCCTTCAGGTGCAAGCAGAACATCTCGTTGCCGGAAAGCCCCGTCATAATCGCCATTACTATTCGTCCTCGTAGGGCTATTCTACGCTAAAATCAGGCGAGCGAGCGCGGCGATATTTCGGGCATCGTCAATGCCTCGGTGGTGCTGCCCCAAAAGTGGCAGGCCCCTATCTCGTCACGGGGCATCCCACGGTCGCGGCAGGTGGCGTCTAGATCAACAATCATATAACGGTGAGGCTTTTTCACGAATGGTTGGCCGAGGCCTGAAAGTCCCCCGCCCAGAGGGCACCCGGTCGGCTTCGCCAAGCGGCCCGAGGCCGCGCCAAACGCCTCCTTCTCTGCGGGCTCGGCCCGCTTCGCGCGGAGCGCGGCCCAGAGATGGCCTTTCAGGC
>NZ_JAYUPA010000279.1:0-5586 GCF_043760365.1 Armatimonas sp. | reverse complement strand
CAAAAGGGCGGATCAGAGGAGGAGAAACCGAGAAGGAACTAGAGAACCTATGGCCACTATTGCCATGAAAGACCTGCTCGAAGCAGGCGTCCACTTCGGTCATCAGACCCGTCGCTGGAATCCCAAGATGAAGCGCTACATCTACGGAAGCCGCAATGGGATCTATATCATTGACCTGCACCAGAGCCTGAAGCTCTTTGATGATGCCCAGAAGTTCATCCAGGACATTGTCTCCGATGGCGGCACGATTCTGTTTGTCGGCACCAAGAAGCAAGCCTCCGATGCCGTACAAGAAGCCGCCGTGCGCTCCCGCCAGTACTTCGTGAATCAGCGCTGGCTGGGCGGTATGCTCACCAACTTCACCACAATTCAGAAGCGAATTGCACGTCTGCGCCAGCTTAAGGAGATGACCGACGACGGCACGCTCCTGCGCCTCACCAAGAAAGAGGCCGCACTGCTGACGGAAGAGTACGAGAAGCTGGAGCGCTACTTAGGCGGTATCAAGGACATGCCTCGCATTCCTTCTTGCCTCTTTATTGTGGACCTGAAAAAAGAGCATATCGCGGTTCAGGAAGCCAAGGCGCTTGGTATTCCGATTGTTGCGATCGTGGATACGAACTGCGACCCAGACGATGTGGACTACATCATTCCCGGCAACGACGATGCCATTCGCGCCATCAAGCTCATTACCAATAAGATCGCCGAGGCGATTGTGGAAGTGAAGCAAGAGGAGTGGGACGAGGTTCCCACGGGGGATCTTGCCGCCGCCTTTGGAGTGGATGCCGCGACGGCGGATCGTGTCCGGCAGCTCGCAGAAGACGAGAAGGGGGCTGGCTTCGACTACGACAATGAAGGTAAGCCCGTTGTCGCCGATGCGGATGATCTCTTTGCCGATGCTCTGGCGAGTGAGACAAAGGCTGAAGTGACGGAAGTTGCTGAAGTCAGCACCGAAGTGCCTGTAGTTGCTGAAGCCAGCACCGAAGTGCTTGTCGCTGAAGTCGCTGAGGCTGTAAAGGCCGACACCGAGTAGTCTTTAACAATCTACCCCCTCCTGGGCGATAGAGTTTTCCGCGAGGGTAGGGCACAAACCCTACCCTTTGCTCTGTTCAACCGAAAGGAACCAAAAAAGAAAATGGCTGCAATTACAGCGGGCATGGTGGCGCAGCTCCGCGAGCGCACCGGCCTTGGAATGATGGAGTGTAAGAGGGCGCTGAGCGAGACCGATGGCGACCTTGAGGCGGCTGTTGAGCTGCTTCGCAAAAAGGGCGTCAAGGACAAGGGCGACCGTGTGGCAGGCGAAGGTCTGGTCATGGCCTATATCAGCGACGGTGGCACCGATGGTGCGCTTGTCGAGCTGAACTCCGAGACCGATTTTGTTGCACGCAACGATGACTTCAAGGCACTTGCGCGACTATTGGCTGAGAAGAGCGCAGTGGGCAAGGGCAGCACCCCCGACGATGTTCTGGGCGATCCCGGTCTGAAGGGCTTTTTCGACGAGACGGTGCGCACCATCGGCGAGAAGATTGTCTTTGGACGGCTCACGCGCTTCAATGCTGCGCCGGGCAACACTCTGGTGAGCTATGTGCACAATCCGGGGGGACCCTCCACCGACGGTGGCAAGATCGGCGTGCTGATCGAGCTCTCGGGCACGGATGTTGCCGAGCTGGGACGTGAAGTGGCGATGCATATCAGCTTCTCCAAGCCCCGTTTCCTAACGGCGGCGGATGTGGATGCCGTAACCGTTGCCAAAGAGAAGGCGATCCTCACCGAGCAGACCCAGGCCGATCCAAAGATGGCGGGTAAGCCCGCACAGGTGATCGAGGGCGCTGTTCAGGGCCGTCTCAATAAGTTTCTTGGCGAGATCGTCTTGCTCAACCAGCCCTACATCCGCGACGATAAGAAAACGGTCGGTCAGCTTGTGAAAGAGACCGCCGGTGCCTCTATCGTTCGCTTCGCCTGTTTCCAGGTCGGGGAGAACGTTAAGAAGGCCGAAGGGTAAGCGTAACCGATGGAATCCCGCCCTCACTACAATCGAGTTCTGCTCAAGCTCTCTGGCGAAGCCTTCGCCGGTGATCAGGGCTATGGTATCGAGCCGGAGACGATTCAAAAAATCGCCTTGGAGCTGGCTGAGATTCAGGCCGGTGGTACCCAGATCGCCATTGTAGTGGGAGGCGGGAATATCCTGCGTGGCTCCGTGGGGGAGAAGCAGGGGATGGACCGTGCCCAGGCTGACTACATGGGGATGCTCGCCACGGTGATCAATGCCATGGCCCTGCAAGATGCCCTGGAGAAGTGCTCCGTGGACACCCGCGTTCAGACCGCGATTCCCATTCCCCAGGTCGCGGAGCCCTTTATCCGCCGCCGCGCCATTCGGCACTTAGAGAAAGGCCGTGTGGTCATTCTCGCAGGGGGCACGGGCAATCCGTACTTCACCACCGATACGGCGTCCGCGCTGCGTGCCGTTGAGATTGAGGCTGAGGTGGTGCTCATGGCTAAAAATGGCACCGATGCGGTCTACGACAAAGATCCTCGCATTCACGCCGATGCCAAGCCCTACAAGAGCCTGACATTTGAGGAAGCGCTGGATAAAAAGCTGCGAGTAATGGATCTGACGGCATTTACGCACTGTATGGAACATAACTTGCCGATCATTGTCTTCGACATGAATGTTGCCGGCAATATCCAGCGTGCGGTGCTCGGAGAGCCCATCGGGACGCTGGTCGAGAGGAGTCAATCGTGAGTGTTTCTACCATCTTAAAAGACACGGAAGTTCGTATGGGCAAGACGCTGGAGTCCACTGCCGCCGACTACGCCACGCTGCGGACAGGGCGCGCCAACCCGGCAATGCTGGATGGCCTGAAGATAGACTACTACGGCACACCGATGAATGTCCGCGACTTGGCTAATATTAGCTCGCCCGAGCCACGTGTGCTCCTGATCGAGCCCTGGGATAAGGCTGCGATGCCGCTGATTGAAAAAGCGATCACGAATAGTTCACTGGGCCTGAACCCCAACAGTGATGGTGTCCGAATTCGCTTAAACATCCCCGCTCTCACCACGGAGCGGCGCAAGGAGTTTGTCAAGCAGCTCGCCGGAAAGGCCGAAGCGGGCCGTGTGGCGCTGCGTAACATCCGCCGCGATGCCAACGAGCACCTTAAAAAAGACGACGAAGTGACTGAGGATGAGGCCAAGCGCGCCGAAAAAGATGTCCAGAAGTTTCTAGATAAGTACGTCGCCGAGCTTGAGGCAATGACCAAAGCCAAAGAGTCCGAGCTACTTGATAACTAACCCTAACCCCGCCTCGTTCACGGGGCGCTCGTTTCGGGCGGGTAATCCGTGCAATAATAGAGTATGGGTACTCTTTTACCGCAGGCGTGGGACATTGGCCCCATGCTCCTCCCGCACATCTCCTGGGGGGAGAAACTGTTTAGACCGCTGGTGGTCTATGGATTTCTCCTGGTTGCATTTCGTTTCTCGGGCAAGCGCGAGCTGGGACAGGCCACTCTTTTTGATTTTCTGATCCTGCTTCTGATCTCCAATGTCGTGCAGAACGCGATGATTGGTGAGGACAACTCCATCGGGGGCTCGTTTGCGGGCGTGGCGGTGCTGTTGACTCTCTCGTGGGCACTCAATAAAATCACGACTCGCTCGCCCCGGCTTCGCAAGCTTCTCGAAGGCTCCCCGACACTGCTGGTTCACGACGGCAAAGTGCTGGACAATGCCATGCGCAAAGAGAGTGTGGCGATCAACGACCTCCTCACCGCGTTTCGCGAACAAGGTATCGCGTCGGTCTCTGAAGTTCGTTTCGCGGTGCTTGAGCTTGATGGCAAGATTAGTATTATCCGCACGGATGCACCGATACCAGTGAGTCGCGAGGACTGTGTGGTCGAAGAAATTCGCATGCAAGCGCCACAATAGAGAGTATGCGTCTTGCTTTTGCAATTCCCTGGCGTGATCGGGGAAGCTGGCTTTTTGAGCACTTACCGGAGGGCTATACGGGGGATCTGCTCTTTGCTGCGCCTGAACCCAACGCCGATCTCACGCCGCGTGCCAGTAAGCTGCCGCCGTATCTGGCCGAGTTTTTCTGCCTGCTCGGGCGTGGCTACAAGCTGGCACACTATGATGTCGTCTTCGCCTGGGAGCTACGTTGCACTCTCGCGGTGTTGTTGTTACGGCGGCTCCAGCGCACCCGAACCCCAGTGATTGTGGTAGGGCCGATTCTAAAAGGCGCGGCTCGCACACTGCTTCCTCTGATCCGTCCACTGCTCGCTGATGCCACCAAGATCGTGTGTTTCTCATCGGCGGAGCGCGATGCGTATGCAGAACTGCTCAAGCTCCCGGCGGAGCGCTTTGTTTTTTTTCCAACACCCTGGGCTGCGCCAAGTGATGTGCCTGAGCCCACGGAGGGCGGCTTTGCTCTGGCACTGGGCCAGTCGAACCGCGACTATGCGACACTCTTTCGCGCCGTCGAGGGGCTGGTGATTCCCGTGACGGTGGTTGCTGCAGATGACACGCCATTTGGAGGAGTGCCGCCGCCGCCCAATGTGACGGTGCACTTCAACACGGATCACCACACGACCAATGCACTTATCGCATCGGCAACCCTGCATCTGATCCCACTGCATCCCACCGGGTTTTCGTCGGGGCAGACCGTGCTCCTGCGCGCCATGGCCGCCAAGAAAGCCTGCATTGTGAGCCGCATCCCGGGTGTCACTGACTACATTGACGAGAATCAGACCGCTGTACTGGTGCCCCCGCACGACGAAGGTGCGCTCCGCGACGCACTTACTCAGCTCTGGGAAGATACGCAAGAGCGGCAGCGGCTCGGAGAAAACGCCGCCCGTGCCGCCCAGGAGCGCTTCGGGTTCGCGGGATTTGTCAAACACCTGCTAGAATTAATCCTATGAGTCCCGCTGCGTTTTATACTGACTACGCCAACAAACACGAGCGCCTGCTGGTTGGCCTGATGAGTGGAACCAGTGTGGATGGTGTAGACGTCGCGCTGGTTCGAATCTCCGGCAGTGGCCGCACGACCAAAGTGGAGCTTCTGAAGTCTATCGAGCACCCCATTCCCGATGACCTGCGACACTGTGTGCTCGCACTGAGCCACGGCGCAGGCAACGCCGAGGAAGTTTCAAGAGTCTCCGTTGCACTTGCCGAGCTATTTGCGGACGCCGTCGAGGCGCTGGGGGTGGGGGCCGTAGATGCCATCGCCAGCCACGGCCAAACCATCTCGCACATGCCTGGTACACGTGCCACGCTTCAAATAGGCAGTGCGGCGACTCTCGCACAGCGCCTGAACTGCCCCGTTGTCTCGGACTTTCGGAGCGCTGATGTTGCCGTGGGGGGCCAGGGGGCGCCGCTCGTGCCCTATGTGGACTGGTGCTTGCTGACGCATCCGACTAAGGCGCGTGCCATTCAGAACATCGGCGGGATCGGCAACGTCACCTATCTCCTGCCGGATGCTAAATCGGAGCAAGTGCTTGGTTTCGACACGGGGCCGGGCAACATGCTCATTGACCGCGCCGCACAATGGGCCAGCCAGGGACGTCTGCGCTGTGACCTCGACGGCAAACTCGCTCTCAG
>NZ_JAYUPA010000278.1:0-5595 GCF_043760365.1 Armatimonas sp. | reverse complement strand
GCTGCTCGGCGAGGGGGCGGTCGGTGTTGTCGGCCTGAATCCATATCTTGCCCTCGCGAATCTGCAAATCAGCGAGGAGGCCATGAATACGCTTGTTGCCCTCCCAGCCTTCTTCCAGGAGAAGATAGCGATCCTGCTGACGATCTGACACGGGAACAATCGCAAACGCTGACTCGGGGCCGGGTAGCTCCTGCCACACCGCGAAAACCTTCTCAATCGCTTGACGTAGCTCTTCTAGGGTAGCCATTCGACAATTTCCTCTCGCTCAGAATCAAAACTAAACACTCTCAGGATGCTGTCTTCCAGCAAAATCTCACCGAGTGCATCTTCAAAGACCGTTTCCAGTGCTTCCTGGGGAACCGCCAAAACCAGAGTACGTTCCGGGTCACTGCGGCGCAGAAGCGAGCGGTAGACCATGAACTGCCCGGTTGCCTGCTCTAAGTCGGCCACGTCTGACGCGCCACCAAATGTCTTGATCTCCACCGCGATCTTCTCTGTCCCACGCTCAGCGGCAACCAGGCGCTCCGCTCCCAGATCAACGTACAGTCGCTTCTTTTTGTAGTTCAGCCGCAGAGGATCGTGCGTTATCGTCCAGCCGTCTTTGACAAGAGCATTTCGTACAGCAACATGATCGCGATCTAGCGCAGGCATGGCTCTATTTTATCCTAGCAAGCCGGAGAGTTCCAGGACTTGTTGCGACCAGGTGCCAGCTTGGTTGGCGAGGCGCTGGCGGTCAGTGGGGTTTTGCCAGCGGTCGGGGAGCTGGCGCTGCCAGAGGGCGAGCTCGATTTGCAGTTTGGCGAGGTAGCCTGCGGTCTCTATCTCCGTCTCGCTCGCCGTCCACTCGATGAAGTGCTTAGATTCGTCTAAAAGCCCAGCGACGACGCTCTGGTTGGCTGCGTGAGGGGCGGTGGACTTGATACGTGACAGATCTGAGGCGAACCCGCCCAACCTAGGCGGTGGCAAGCGCCAGCACTCCGACGACAAAACAGTGTTTTTTCATGACTTTTTCCCAAAGATGCGAATCTGTGTTGAGAGCGTGAACGGCTGGCCGTCGAGGTCAAACGTCGCTTCCCCGTAGGCTGCACCGAAGCCGCGCCGTGGTGTGGGTTGCCAGGTTTCGAAGCCCTGCGCGGCGACGGGAAGCTCGGTGAAGGACCACTTCTGATCGCGGAAGTCCGTGGTCGGGCCAAGGCAGCGGAAGAGGCGGGCGGCGCGGATCGGGGAGGTGCTGGTGAAGCTCAGTCGTGCGCCACTGTCCTCAGGTGTCCACTGCCAGCTTAATGTGGGCCAGGGGCGGCGGGCGGCGAGCGAGCGCGTGAAGGCGGCCAGCGTGGACATCACCCGAACACGGTCTTCCAGGCCGTGGCCGGAGTTGGGGGCGTAGAGCACCCACTTGGGGCCTTTGAGGCCGTCCCAGTAGAGATTCAGTGCGTCCTGTGCCCAGTAGCGATCGTTGGTGCCGAGCTGCAGCAGTTTGGGCAGCGTCAGGCGATCCCGGTAGGAGAAAGGGTCCTCTAAGTCCATCAGGCGCTTGCCGGGTGGGGTGAGGAGTAGCTTATCGAAGCCCGTGCGGACGTAGTCCTCGATCTCCTCGCTGGGCTTGCCGCCGAGCATGTCTAGCTGGTGGGGAATCTGCTCGGCCACTTTCAGCACATCAATCACCTGCGGCGCGATCCCGACCACGCGCTTGTCCTGGCTCGCGCCCACCAGCCAAGTGGTCCAGCCGCGCTTGCTTGCGCCAAAGACCATAAAGCGCTGGAGTTTATTTTTTGTCTGCTGCTGGAGCGCATCGAGAGTCTTGAGCACGGCTTTTGCCATCGGGAAGTGCAGCGGCCAGCTCTCGTCGCCCGTTTCGAGATATTTCTGCCAGGTGTAGGCGATCAGCGCGTCTTCCGTAAGGCCCCCATAGAGCGGCTGCATCGGGTTGTTGAACATGGTCGCCACCGTGCACCCCGAGTCGCGGGCGAGCTGGATGTTCATGGCTTCGTCGCGGTCGCCGCCATTACCACCCGTGTTGCGCACGGCGCAAAAGTCCGGGTAGCGCAGCTTATCGGGGCGACATACCTGTACGCGATGTTCCCAGACATGGCCCTGCCAGGTCTGCGAGATAAGCTTCAGCTCCTCGATAAGCACATCACCCACGCGCTTCTCGCTCTTTTTCTCCCAGCGAAACGCGGGTTCAGGGCGAGCAAGGTAGGCATCCAAGCCATTGAAGAGAGAGGAGACAGACAGCAGTGTTCGTTTCATGCAGAGATTATAGCGTATCCTCCCAAATCATACGGCCAGACAAACCAAAACGAACCAGCCCGGAGGGGGCTGGCTCGCGTTGTTTTGTTTAGCGCAGCTCGGGGCTGGGCGGGAGGACATTGTCGAAGCTCGGGGTGGTGTGGATCGCGGGGCTGTAGTTGCTGAAGGAGCGAACCAGGCGCTGGTTGGTGCCACCGGGCATTCCCACAAACGGGGAGCTGTACGAAGGACGGCCATTCTTATCGAAGGAGACAATGCGGCCCCCGTCGTTGGCGACCAGCATTCCGGCTTCGTCAATATCAATACCAACAGGGAAACTTGCTCCTTGGAGCGTGGTCTTGCGGGTGGTGACACCGCGCTCGCCCCAGCTAAAGCTATAGATATCCACGGAGCCATCGCAGAGTAGCGAGACTTCATCCGTCACCGGATTGCTGACCAACTCCAGCTTGTAGGGAGTCGCCAGCGGGATATTCAATCGGTCGGTGCGCAGGGGCTTGAGGTTGGCATCGAACTGGATCATCACCTTGCTGGCACGATCAAATGCGTAGAGAATCCCACGCTTTTCCGAGAAGGCAATCGCTGGGATCGAGAGCCCCGTGGGCAGCGTGAAGACTTTTGCGGCGGAACCATCGCGGCTAAAGCAGGTGATCTGCCCGGCTTGGAGAACATAGAGCTTGCGCTCAGGCCCTCCGATCACTAGGCGCTGCGGCTTGCTCAGGGTCGGTAGCCCGGTCTCCGTGCGCTGAACCGCTGGTAGCACACGGGACTCGCCGGTGTGAAGGTCGAGCTCGTAGAGGCTGTCGCTTCCCTCAATCAGATAGGGGGTCTTCACATCAATCGGATCGTAGGCGATATCCATGATGCTGCCGCCGGTCAGCGAGCGGTAGGTACGCACGGGCTGCTTGGCCTCGATATTGAAAACAGAGATCGGCGTCAGGATCTGGATCACCGGCCCTTGCGAGACAAGGCCTTGTTTGGGTTTGATCACCATTGCGCCATCAATATAGCCACTCCCGTAGTTCTTGATGCGGCTCTGGGTGCGCTGCCAAACCTGGTCAACATTGTTTGCATCGGTGTAGCCGTACTTGCCGGGGACATCCTCCACATCGTAGGAATCAAACGCGAAGGCGGATTGTGCAAAGAGATTGGCGGAGTCGTTGGCGGGATCGAGGATGCCTATTGTGGCGGGGCTAAATAGCCCGACACTGGATGCCTGTCCCAGGGTCACAAAGTGCCCACCTTTCCGGACATGGGGCTGGTTCATGTCTTTGTTGGTGTACCAGCCGACCCCCAAATTCACCAGCCGCCCTTGTACCGCCATGATCGCCAGATCGCTAAAGAGCGGCGAGTAGTTTTTGTCGGCATAGAGCAGATCCACTCCGAACTGGGCGGGGTCGAGGTAGAGCTTGGTGGCAGCGAGTGCCGCATTGCCGCCTGTTCCCTTGATCGGGTCGGTGCTCATCTGGCCCCCAAATATCTGAAGATTGCTAGTCATCTGGTTGTAGATGCTCTGGTTATTGGCCTGCCAGTTCGCCACTCCCGGGAAGATATTGGAGTAGCCATGCCCGGCAATATAGCCTAGTAGGTTCATGCAGGCGGTGGGAACGCAGTACATCGCACCTTTGTTTGATAAACCTAAAATACTACCCATTGCACTTCTTCGCTGATCAATATCCAGCATATTCGCAGCTTTGTAGCCAAAATCCCCGTATTGATAGTAGGCATAGTCGCCGACATCGGCTCGTGTGCTTTTGGCTAGAAGTAAACTCGCTCCCACTAGTGCAGAAATACCCAGTAGTGTCATCCATTGTTGTCGCATCGTGTTTTCCCTATTCTTTTGGTCTTCATTTTGAAGAACTGGGCTTAGAATAACGTCTTGATGTGGACGGAAAAGTGGACGGGAGATAAGTTGTTGCGTGGTCGGAGGTTTTTTATTCGTGGACGGCGTGAGTCTCTACGCCATTCCTAGCTGAACCGCTGCCTCGTCGGTGAGGGTGTGGCCGAGCTCGTACTCTCGCTCAAAGCTGGCAGAACCAAGGCGCTCCGCCAAGAGTTCCAGGTCATCGTCGTGGAAGCGGCGCTCTAGGAACGCGAGTGCTCCGTTCATACCCGCCCGGAGCCGATCCGCCACGCCGTAGAGCCGCGCAGAGCGCACGAGATTTTCTTCGCGAAGCGCCAGGTGAGCCAGGCCGACAAAGCTATCCACAATGAAGCGGCCATGGCGCAGTCCGAGGCTCTGGGTTAAGCGCTTGCGTGCCTCATCGTAGTTTCCCCAAGCAAGTGCCACGAGCCCCAGGTTATTCAAAGACATCATGATCCCACGCTGGTCGCCTAGCCCCTGATTGAGCTCCAGGCTCTCGTCCACCAGCGCCTGCGCCGCCGCGTAGCTGCCCAGCGCCAGCTCTATCCGCCCTAGGTCATTGAGCGAGGACGCGATTCCTGCTGTCATCCCTAGCTCCCGGTCAATCACCAGCGCCTGCTCGATCAAAAGCCGTGCTTGCTTATAGTCTCCCTGCTCGGTGAAGACATTGCCTAAGTTATTGAGGTCGTTCGCCTCCAGATAGCGGTCACCAAGCTCCCGGCAGAGAGCAAGCGACTCGCTGTAGAGCGCCAGAGCCCGCTCGTTGTCCCCTTGTTCGTTGGCGATCATTCCCAGGTTGTGCAGTGCCCGCGAGATCCCTCTTGTCTCCCCGAGCTCCCGGCAGAGCGCCAGGCTTTCCTCATAAAGTGTACGGGCACGCGCGTAGTCGCCCTGGTCAAGAAGAACCGTCGCCAGGTTATTGAGAATACTAGCGCTCCCTCGCTGGTCGCCCAGAGTACGGCGCAGGACAAGGCACTCCTCAAAATAGGCAACGGCAACGGGATAGTCTCCCTGACTTCTAGCTAGGTTTCCGGCTCCCATCAGTGCTCGTGCGCGGGTTGCAGTTCCCTGGGGGGTATCCGTGCGGGTGAGCGCCTCGCTGAGATGCTCCCGCCCCTCACTCCAGTGCCCTCGCAAGTACCAATAGCGGAAGAGTGCGGTGCAGAGCTCCAGATGCCGCTCCCCCACGCTCCAGGCAATGGCCTGCCTCAGGTTGTTGTGTTCCGCATCGAGCGCCACCAGCCAGTGCGTCTGCTCTGGCCCCACTAGGTTCGCTTCCGCCTCGCTGGCAAGCTGCGTGTACCAGCTCTGGTAGCGTTCCAGTAGCTCCGGGAGTTCCTCGGTGGCTTGCTTCAAGCGGCTGTACTCACGGATCGTCTCCAGCATTCGGTAGCGCGTCTGTCCCTCGGTGCTCTCCTCTGTGAGGATCAGCGACTTGTCCACAAGCTGCTCCAGCAGGTCCAGAATCGCATCGGCGACCAGTG
>NZ_JAYUPA010000277.1:0-2005 GCF_043760365.1 Armatimonas sp. | reverse complement strand
CATGACTGCCCGCACCGCCCTATGCCAGCCGTCGATCAGGACGCTGGTTTCATTCCAGAACGGGACGAAGAGGATTGGCCTCGTCACGTCGGTGGTTTTGGCATAGTCCAGATCCAGGTCGGGATACTGCTTTTGCAGATACTCGACTGTCAGCCCGTGATCGCTCGGGTGGAACGTCATGGGCTGTCTGCGGCTGGCTTCTACCAGTCGCATTCCCGCACCTGCGTTCCAGTGCCACTCGCAGCCGTTGCTGTCGGTGAAGCAGAAGACTTGGTCGTCCGTGTGGAGCACGATGACTTTTGGGCCATTCTTGAGAGTGGTCATAGGTCAATACTCCTCCCTAACCATCCCTAAAGTCTCTTGCCAGCCTGCCGAGGTGATAATCCAAATAACGGTTCCGTCTTTGAGGGTATAGCTGGAAAGAACCCGACCTCCGCGCTTTATGGATTCCTCGTTGACCACGCGGTCGTCGTAGCACATCTCCGCGCCGTAGTCGCCTTCGCGATGCCGCTTGAGTAGGTGCATTAGCTCCTCCTCGTTGCGGATCAGGGCTTCGACTGCGGCTGGGGTGACATAGACTTTGCCCAAGAGGAACTTGATGGGCCGCTGATAGCCGCTCATAAAGCATCTCCCTTGGCCTCGTAGACGAAGGTCTCACTCTGTCGCTTCGCTCTTTCCGGGACTTGCCCGGTGAGCCTTCTGACGACTTCAGCAGCGCCCTTGCGGTAGACCGTGACGACAACGAGCGAGCCGGTGTCGGCTTCTCGTACCGCCCAATGTCTACTGCCTTTGTAACGGGAAATAGTCAAAGACACAGGGGCACCTCCAGACGTTGCTGGAGAACGCGTGATGCGCTCTGCATGACCTGCTCGATGGTGACGGCTTGCCCTACCGCTTCCCAACGGGCAGTGCGGCGGGCAATCTCGATCCGTTGAGCCATGAGAAGCTTCCGCCAGCCCAAAACGTGCTTACAGCAGTAACGCCCGCTGTTTTTCTCAAAGAAGGGGCAGGTACAGCTCTGCTCGCTACGGTCTAGGGTGTAGGTGGCTCCCTGCTCAGAGCGAATGAGATGCAGATTCCCGTCAAGAGAGCGGATTCGATATCCGTCCTCAAAGAGTCGTTGTGCTCGGTCGTTGACGTTGGCAAGTAACCTCGCCTCGTCCAGATTCATGGTTAGGGTTCCTTTCTAGTAATTGAAAAGCGAAGCCCATCTTCGGCTACGCCGAATGAGATCGCCGCTAGACCGAGCCATGAACTTCCCGTCTCCGGGCAGCATGGCCCGGTGATTTGGGGAAACGAGTGCGGTGTTAACGCCGCTTTAGCAGGGCCCCTACAGCACGAAGCTGCTCGGGCTTGGGGACAGCAGGAGACTCGATGCCACGAACACCTCGGCAGGTCGTTAGGATCTGCTCCAGCAGTTCAAGGCACTCCTCCGCACTTGGCGGCAGTGCAACGAGTTCTCCATCCTCAGGCTGGCCGATGTAGTCGTCCAGCTCAGGAACGGGAATCTCGATTCGCCAACCGCGATGGGCTTGAATGACATGCTCCTCGACCATCAAATGCACGACTCCGAAGTGCCATTTCTCCTCGACTTCAGCCGCCAGCCCCCGCAGGCGCTGGCAGACAGCGGCAAGCCGCTTGTCTATCGTGGGGAGAATGGCGCTCACGCGAGTGATCCTCCTTTGGGAAGGAGTATTCGCTGCCGAAGCGCCTGGTCTGCTCGGCTTTCACTGGTAGTGTCAATCAGGACACTTGCCAGCGTTTCTAGCTCGTAGCGCCCTTCCACCGACAACCGCTGCGCTGCGCTGGTGACAGCGTTTACCAGTCCGTAGAGTGTGTCCTGGTGGGACTCGCCATACAGTCCGAACTTGATGTACTCGGCAGTCTGCTTGGAGAGCTTCCAGGCATCGGCCAGCACCTCGATAGCTCGGGCCGGGTCAGGCACGATTGTCTTGGTAGAGAGGACCATCTGCTCGATGAACGCCGCCGCCACGAGTCGTGCTTG
>NZ_JAYUPA010000276.1:0-2007 GCF_043760365.1 Armatimonas sp. | reverse complement strand
TTTGCACTCATAGCTTTGGCTCCAGCGTCTCCATGCCGCCGAGATACGGTCGGAGCGCGGCAGGTAGCGTGACGGTGCCATCGGCATTTTGATGGGTTTCTAGCAGCGCGGCGTAGACTCTTGCCAGCGCTGTCCCAGAGGCGTTGAGCAGGTGCGGGAACTCGGGCTTTGCGCCTGCCTCGCGCCGAAAGCGAATGCTGGCGCGGCGTGCCTGGAAGTCCGTGCCATCGGACGCCGACGATACTTCGAGCCACTTGCCGACCCCGGGAGCCCATGCTTCGATATCTACCGTGCGTGCCATGGAGAAGCTGGTGTCTCCAGCGGCGAGCAGCAGGAGGCGGTGGGGGATTTCAAGCCCATCGAGCACGGCGCAGGCGTGCTGCACCATCTCGCTCTGGGCACTTGCGCTCGCCTCAGGAAATGTGTACTGAAAGATCTCCACTTTGTCGAACTGATGTACCCGCTGGAGCCCTCGGGTGTCCTTGCCTGCCGCCCCGGCTTCGCGCCGCCAGCACGGCGTGTGCGCGACATATTTTATCGGCAAGACGCCTGGCTCCAGCAGCTCACCCCGGTGCACATTGACCAGCGCAGGCTCCGCTGTGGGCACAAAGAAGTGGTCGCTCTCGGCATCGTGGTACATCTCGGGGGCGAACTTGACGATATGCCCCGACGCCGTCATGGACTCACGCGTGAGCAGATAGGGCACGCCCAGCTCGGTGTAGCCGTGCACAGTGGTGTGCAGGTCGAGCATGAAGTTTATCAGCGCTCTTTGCAGCCGCGCCCCCACTCCGGTGTAGAGCACAAACCCACTCCCGCTGAGCTTCGCCCCGCGCTCGGTGTCAAAAAGCCCGAGCGATGCGCCGAGGTCCCAGTGCGCTTTTGGCTCGAAGTCGAACACGCGCAGCGGCGTGTTCGCCCCACGAATCTCGGTGTTGCACTCCTCGCCGCCTTCGGGAACATCATCGAGCACGAGGTTGGGCAGCTTCGAGAGGAGCGCTTCTTGTTCAGGATCGAGGGACTTGAGCGTCTCATCCAGGCTCTGGAGGCGCGATTTCAGCTCTCCTAAGTGGACGAGAACCGCACTGGCATCCTCTCCCGCCTTCTTGGCGGCGGCGATCTGTGGCCCCAGCTTGTTCTGCTCCGCACGTAGAACCTCCCACTCGGTCTGCTTCTCGCGGCGGGTTTCGTCGAGGGCGAGGAGGGCATCAATCTTGCTTGTGTCCTCGCCGCGCTTGGCAAGGTTGGCTTTAATAGCATCAGGTTCGGTGCGAATTCGTCGGATATCCAGCATAGCGAGTTATTGTATCGCGAGATCGCCCCCATTCACGCGCCCCGTTTGTTTTCGCCCCCATGAACGGGGGCGTCTTATTGTCCTCGTTCCTCGGACACAAAGGGCGTGCCGCCCATAGCCGAGTTGACTCGGTTCGGTATGGCCCGAAGTGGCCTTCGTGTCGGCGAAGCCGTCAAAAAGACGCCCCCGTTTATGGGGGCGATCAGACGGGGCGACTAAAGGTGGTTGACGCGGCGCATTCGGGGTATAATCCCAAGGTTTTTGCCGCGCCGACGAAGGCTTCCCTTAAGGATTGTCTTTGGGCGCGGCATTTTTGTGAATTCTAATTCCAATTTGGAGAAAAGTTGACCTATGGCAACGCAGAAACGTGTCTGGCTCTTCCGTGACGGTGACAGGAGCATGCGCGATCTCCTCGGTGGTAAGGGTGCAAACCTCGCCGAGATGACCAATATCGGACTGCCGGTTCCCCCCGGCTTTACGATCACCACCGAAGTCTGTACGGACTACTACGCCGAGGGCCGCGCTCTGCCCGCCGGACTGCTCGATGAGATGAAGGCCGCTCTGGCCGATGTCGAGAAGCAGCTCGGAAAGACATTCGGTGATGTGAAGAACCCGCTTCTTCTCTCCGTGCGCTCGGGGGCTCGCTTCTCGATGCCGGGGATGATGGACACGGTTCTGAATCTGGGCCTCAACGACGCGATTGTGGACGAGTACGT
>NZ_JAYUPA010000275.1:0-2008 GCF_043760365.1 Armatimonas sp. | reverse complement strand
TTCGAGTCTATGCTGATGCGCTCCTACGGCATTATCCTAGTCACGGGGCCGACGGGTTCTGGAAAATCAACAACTCTCTACTCCAGCCTGGCAAAAGTCAACTCCGGCGAGAAGAATATCATCACCATTGAGGATCCCGTGGAGTACGAGATCTCCGGCATCACGCAAGTGGGGGTCAACAACAAAGCGCACATGACCTTTGCGGCAGGCTTGAAGGCCATGCTACGCCAGGACCCCGATATTATTATGGTAGGAGAGATGCGCGACCAGGAGACGGCAAATATCGCCATTGAGGCCGCGCTCACGGGGCACTTAGTTTTCTCCACACTCCACACCAACGATGCCCCGGGTGCCGTCGCCCGCCTCATGGATATGGGCGTCGAACCGTTTCTGATTGCCTCCGCCACAGTTGGGGTAATGGCCCAGCGCCTAATGCGCCGTGTCTGTGATAAGTGCAAGAGCACCTACGAGCCGCCTAAAGAAGCCATCAAGCGCCTGGGAATGAGCCTGGACGACATGGAGCGTAGCCCGGTGACGTTTTACCGTGGGCGTGGCTGCGAGGTCTGCAAGGGCACGGGCTACAAAGGTCGTGTTGGCTGCTACGAGCTGATGCCCATCACCGATAAAGTCCGGGAGCTTATCCTGGCCCATGCCTCCGCCTACGCGATCCGTGAAGCCGCCATCGAGGGTGGGATGCGCTCACTCAAAGAAGATGCGATGGAGAAGATTCTTCTGGGAATGACGACTCTGGAAGAGAGTCTGCGTGTGATTTACTCAGGCTAGCCCCTAAAGAGAATTTATGAACGTCCCCGCAAAGAACCCCACACGAGGCCCCATCATTGGCATAGACCTGGGTACGTCTACCTCCGCTATCGCTTTCCTGACGCCTGAGGGCGAGCCCGAGCTGATCCCGGATCTCAACGGCGATACGATTGTCCCCAGCATGGTTCAGCTCCTGCCCGATGGCCAGCTCGTAGTGGGCTCGGTTGCCAAGAGCGGTGCTGTCACCTACCACGACCGAACCGCGATGGAAGTCAAGCGGCTCATGGGCACCGGCGAGACCGTCAAGCTCGGCAAGAAGGTTTTCTTTCCCGAGGAGATCGGCACCGAGATTCTCAAGCACCTCAAGCAAGCTGCAGAGACCAAGCTCAATAGTGAGATCAAACAAGTCGTGATCTCGGTACCCGCGCGCTTCGAGAACGCCGCCCGTGAGGCCACCCGTAAAGCTGCCGAGGCAGCCGGTCTGGAAGTCATCCGCCTGATCAATGAGCCCACTGCCGCTGCCCTCTCCTACGGCCTGGGGCACCTGGCAGACCAGAGTAAAGTGCTGGTATTTGACTTTGGCGGTGGCACACTAGACGTAACCGTTTTAGAGATGTTTGAGGGCATTCTAGATATCCGCACGTCGGTAGGCGATGATAAGCTAGGCGGCAAGGACATTGATGAGGCCCTGATAAACCTGCTGCGTGATAAGTTCAAAGAGACAACGGGCAAGAAAATGCCGCCGCCGTCGCGGGATCGCAAGGCGGCGCAGCGTATCAAAGAGGAGGCAGAAGTCGTCAAGAAATCTCTTTCTTTCGCCCAGTCTATTGACGTCAATCTTCCGAACTTAATTGCCACGCAGAGCCTCGTGTGCACAATCACCCGCGATGAGCTTGATGAGCAACTGGAGAGCATGCTCATGCGCGCCATGTCCGTGGTCAATGAAGCACTGGCGCGTGCCCGACTGAAATGGGAACAGATTGATGTCATCTTGCCCATCGGCGGCTCTAGCCGTATTCCCATGTTCCGCCGCGCCCTTGAGTTCGCCTCCGGCAAGGCCCTCTACTCCGGCTCGCTCAACCCCGACGAAGCCGTGGCTTTGGGTGCTGCGATCGCTGCCGGAATCGAGCAGGACCTCTACCAGCAGCAGCAAAAAGACATTATGATCTTGGATGTCTCCCCCCACCGACTGGGGGTGGCGACAATCAAACAGGTGGGTAACGAGCAGTACATCGAGGACTACTTC
>NZ_JAYUPA010000274.1:0-5613 GCF_043760365.1 Armatimonas sp. | reverse complement strand
GGGTCATCCATGCAGATCGTGAACTCTGGTTTAAAGCGCTTGGGAGCTTTTCCAGAGTCTGTGGGAACGTACTGATGCTGCACTTGTACGAACTGCTGGAGCGGCTCATTGCGCTCTAGCTCCCGGTAGAGCGTGGCCATACTAACCCCTACAGAGGCTGCTAACTCTTTCATCTCAATCTCAAGCTGATTGCGTGTGATCCCCGTCTTGGGGTTATGGTAACAACGCATGCGAAGTGCCTTGACGATCGAGAACCCGAGTGCTCCCAGATCAGGAAGCCAACGGGTTACCAGATACCAGTCAAAGCGGCTTGGCTTGACGATCTCGTTGTAGGCTTCCCAGTAGTAGGGTTCAAAGGTAGCTGTCTGCCGCGACAACTTTTCTCCACGTTCCGCTATCGGAGGAGATTTCGCCATTTCCCTTGTTCCCGTTGTTTGTTTGTTACTGCTGCTCATGTCACTTTTTTAGTGTTTGTAAAGTCAACTTTACAAACAAGACTCTTTACTGATTTCTGTCGCACTCCGATGTCGGCGTACGTAGTGTCTCCTGTAATTCGTTGATAAAAAAGAAGGGCGCTCACTTTGGAGCGCCCTTTAGGTTTAGATTGGTAGGGGTTTGTATCGTTGACTTTACAAACCCAGGATTGTCTGGGTCAGGGAGCTGATCCAGGAATTTGAGAATCTCCTCTGCACGGTGCCGGAGTGCGTTGCGCGTTGCGCTGGGGAGGTCAGGGCGTAGTGATCCAACCAGCTCACCAGCTCGCTGCTCGATGCGCTCTGCGGGAATGCGACGCTTGGGTTTCTCGGCAACCTGGTTGAGGGCGCGGCTGACTTGCTCACGTACCTGAGCTACAGAGAGAGCATAAGCGCCCTTGCTACCTGCCGGGCGGCAAGCCATTTGAGCGATTTCGATCATCTGCACTTGGTGCTCACCCAGCCGGGAAAGCTCGACCCCATGACTTCCTGAGAGGCGTCGCGACTGGATCATCTCAATGATTACAGCAGGTAGTAGAGAGAGGCTGTAGAGGTTGTGGATACGCATGCGGGTAAGGCCGACACGCGCTGCTACTTTTTCCCAGGTGATTTCTTTGTCTGTGGCCTTGAGGCTTTCGTATAAATTACGGAGTGCCACGCCACGCTCGATGTCGTTGATGTCCTGGCGGAGAATATTCTCAACGAGCTGAGCTTCCCGAATGTCTTCCACACTCATCTCGCGAACGATGCAGGGAATCCGGGCTTTGCCTGCTAACTTGCTTGCTCGCCAGCGACGTTCTCCAACGATGATCTGGTAGCGCTCTTCGATTTGGCGAACTAGGATCGGCTCTAAAACGCCGCGTATCTCGATATCTTCAGCAAGCTCACGCAAAGAAGTCTCGTCAAAATGGCGACGTGGTTGATTCGGATCGGGCTCGACTTCACTCAGAAGGAGCTGCCAGACCTGCTCGCTTGCCGGGTTTCCTGCCTGTGCTCGATCCGATGCCTCTAGCATTTCACGGCCAAAGTCAGCCCCGACCACCTGACCCACACGCGCTTTATTTAGTCGCATGAATCATCCCCTCCAGCTCCTCAGCAAGTGAGAAGAAGACGTCGGCTTCGCGTGCATCGGTGAAGACCAGGGGGCGACCCATGCCAGTACTATTGGCGATGCCTACCCGCTCGGGAATCTTAGTCTTGAAAACGCGACTTCCAAAGATCTCTTTGGTTAGCTCCTCGATTACCTCGGCAGCAGCGGTTTGCGTCCGCTGGCGAGTGAGAAGTGCGCCCAGAAGTGCAACGCGCCTCCGGCCAATATCCGCGCACTCTTTACGGGTTGCCAGAAGCTGCCCCGCTCCTTGAAGGGCCAGGCTCTCATCGATAGGAACGATGATGCCATCTGCGGCTGTCATGGCGTTAAAAGAGAGCATTCCCAGGGTTGGGGGGCAGTCCAGTAGGATAATGTCGTACTCTTTACGAATTGGCTCTATCGCCGAGTCGAGGCGGGTGTCACGCCCAGGACGGTTGATGAGCGACATCTCTGTGTAGGCGAGTTTGATTGAAGAGGGAGCCAAAAACAGACTGGGATGATGCGGAAGGGGAACGATAATTTCTGAGAGACGCTTTGTCGTTCCATCGGGGGTTGTTCCCAGAACATCGGCGATGGAGTACTCTACATCCCGCCAGGAGATTCCGAGCGTGGAAGTGGCATTTACCTGGGGATCAAAGTCAATGACCAGAACGCGGTGCCCATTGATGGCAAAGGCTCCTGCGAGGTTCACAGTCGTGGTTGTTTTTCCCACACCGCCCTTCTGGTTTACAATGGCAATGGTGTAGGCTTCTCGACGACGACGCGTGCCGTAGTGCTCGCGGATATGCTCGATATCCGCCCTGGTGTAGCGCCGCCCCCGCTTATCCCGAACGGGTGCTGGGATAATGCCGCGACTCTCCAGCCGCCTCAGGGTGTGTGGCTCGATTCCGATGAGCCGAGCGGCTTCCCCTACGGTATAGGTCCCGGATGTATTTTCGACTTCATCAGCCATTTCTGTTAACCATGTGACTGCCAGTGTACATCAGGTATACCTCACTCGTCAAGGTATACCTGGCAGAAGTGTTCAGATTCTGTAAAGCATACCTTCGCATTAAAAAGCGATGACTTTACAGATGATTGACAATACATTAACGCCTCCTGCGATTGCCCTGGATCAGAGCCGCGAGTAGATGGGGGATGCCCGCCAGGAAGTACAATGCCCCCTTCAGGAGCATATCCAGTAGGCGGGCGATATTGCGTCTCACCACTTTACCTATCTCACCGGGAAGTAAGTGGAGTAGTAGGGCGGAAACGAACACGAATGCCAGTACCCGATCTAGAACCACAACGTTGAAGATGCCATGCCAGGCAGAGCTTGCTCCTTGCGAGAGAGCGTGCAGAAGCGATGGGAGAGCAACGACTGCCAGGATACCTCCGGCAAGCAGCAGTACGGTGCGTAGCGCTCCTGTTACAGAAAGAAAACCAGCAGCTTCGGTGAGCTCGGGTGAGCCACACTGGACACACACCTTGGCATCGGGTGGAGAGAGGTGGTGCTGCGGACAGCGTCTTCCCCCAAACGAGCGGGCACAGTGACCACAGTAAAGAGCATCGCGGGGTGACATAAACTTGCAGGTGGAGCAGTAGCGCATTGTTTTATCCTTGATCCTTGTTCTGAAGGGAAAACAGCCCTTCTCTGTCTGCGGGTTGCCAGATAGTGGCAAGCAGCCCCTGCTGCGTAAGCAGCCCACGTGTGGTGAACCAGAAGACGCTCCCGCCTCGTTCCTGGACAAGTGCTCTGAGGTGGGTTAGGCGACGCTCTCCGGTGGTGACAACCAGGACGCGAAAGGTTGCATCCTCGTACATCTCTTCAAAGAGCCCACTGCTGAGGTAGTGCTGGTAGTGCTCCACCTTTTGACCAAAGAGCTTGCCGGAGGCATTGCCCCGATCTATCTCGACAAAATGCGAGTACAGCCGTCCGCCGTGATCAAATCGCAAAAAGCCATCCGGCTTGAAGACTTGCTTTTGCTGCTTCCCACTAGCGAGCTTCACCTCGTACTCGTGGCGAACCTGAAGCTCAGGCATCCAGGACTCCAAATGGGGATTTGCCTCTCCCACCAGAGCGTTTCGTGCGGCCAGGTAAAAGTCGACAATCTCCAGGGTGTGCTCCAAAAACTCTAAGCGGCGCGTTCCTAGGCAGAGCTGCTTGACGTAGGCGGCATCCATGTCCAAGCGTTGGGCGACGATGGTCATAGCCTGTGGGCCGATTCGATAGATTCCCTGAGTGCCATAGGGGGCCATCGGGTGGAAATCGCGTGTTACATACCCATGGTCGAAGAGCTTGCGAAGTCGGGCGTTGCAACGTGGCACCGAGCCAAAGTAAAGTTCCTGTAGCTGCCCACGGCTCATCACCTGGTGCACAAAGAGCTCGGTGAGAAGTAGCTCATCACGCTCCATGAGCCAGAGCTTCCCACGCTCCGTTTTTTGGGCACGCTCAAAGCGGCTCAGTCGTGCTCCAGGGTTAGGCTCCATTACTCGGCTCCCTCGGTGGCTTTAGAGCTCTCGGCTGTTTTGGGCTTGAACTGACCAGGACGGCGTGTGTGCGTCACTACAGCGGAAGGAGGCGGCTCAACGTCACGTGCTCCCTGTCCAAGCTGCCGAGCAATTGCCTGATCTACCGCAGTAGCCGTCTGACCAAACGCCTTGAGGGAAGCCTCTCGAATTGCTTGGACATGGGCGTCACTTACTCTAGGGTCCTGGGAAGGGGTGAGCTTCACCCGTGGCGTGGGGACGTTTTCCCCGCGCCGCAGGAAGTACGCCTCACCTACAGGCTGCATGGTCAAGGAGCGCCTGAGGTCGTCGCGTTTTTCGCTCGGTTTTGGCACGACTTCAGCCGCAAGCACAGCGGCATCTTGTGCCCCGACCTGAAAGTAGAGCTGCGTATTGGCGTTAGCAAGGATCATTTGCCGGAGGCCATCGGGCATCTGCGCCAGGTTCTGGTGCGAGAGCGTTAGACCTAGTCCAAAGCGTCGCCCTTCGGCTAGGAATGCTTCGAATCGGTCACTGACCAGGTTCTCGAACTCATCGAGGTAGAAGTGAACAGGCACGCGGGCACTTTCGGGCTTATCCGCCCGCGCCATGATGGCATTCTCCAGGGCGGAGACGAAGAGACCCCCCATAAGCGAGGCGGCACTACCAAGGCGGTGAACCCCAAGCGCTACCAGGATGATGCTTCCGGGGGCTTCATCAAGAATCTCCGAGAGTGACCAGCCGGGACTAGCGATGGCGAGCATCCGCCGCACCTGTGGAACCGCCAGAAACGCCGTAATCTTATTGAGAACGGGCATCCGCCACGTGAGCTGTTTGTCCTCACTGAGCAACTCGTAGCGAGTGAAGAAAGCTAGAACAAAGGGATCTGTTACTCGTGAAAGTGTCGCTTGGCGAAACGTGGCATTCGACAGCAGAAGGTCTACTTCCAGAAGTGTCCCTCCACTCTGAGCCAGGGCGAGGAGACAGTTGCGGAGCGTCTCGTCAAGCTGGACGCCCCAGCTCTCCGCATTGCGCTGAAGGACAGCAAGTGTGTGGTAAGCACGCTGAACGGGATCACCTGCGCCCACAAGGGGGTTGAAGCCGACACTCCATTCGCTCTGGCGAAGGTCAATGAGCAGGACACGCCTGCCTAGGCTCTGGGGCGTTTCATGTGCGGCAATACGCAAAAGCACCCGATCTACTAGGTCACCCCGCAGGTCTACAATGACCAAGCTGCGCCGCTGCGCAAGGTCGTCATCGATCAGTCGTAGCAGAAAGCTCGTCTTTCCACAGCCCGTGGCCCCAATGGCGTAGAGATGCCGCCGCCTTGCGGTGAGAGGCAGATAAGCACTTCCTCCTTGCGGTGTTAAAAGCGAGCCGAGCAGAAGTGTTTCTGTCCCTTCCTCATTAGGAAGGGGAGTACTCTTCTCCCGCCGAGCACGTCGCCGGTTATGTGCGCTCATCAGAGCACCCTCGATCCATTGGTAATGAAATCTCCGGCAAACGAAGCTCCATAAGGCAGATACTCCTCCCGGCCACCTCATGAAAACTGCCATCCAACTTCCTATCCAAAGGAAGAGAGTC
>NZ_JAYUPA010000273.1:0-2010 GCF_043760365.1 Armatimonas sp. | reverse complement strand
GGCTACTGACCGAGGGCGTTGCACAGGCCAGCTCTCCCTCCTCCCGTTATCGGGAGGAGGGCCGGGGAGGAGGGCGGGCCAAGCATGTCATCCATTTGTTCATGGCGGGCGCACCCTCCCAGCTCGACCTCTTCGACTACAAGCCCGAGCTGGTCAAGCTCGAAGGTCAGCCCTTGCCACCGTCGGTGTATAAAAACCAGCGCTATGCCTTTATCCGCGCCGATGCCGCCGTGCTGGGGCCGCGCTTTAAGTTCCAGAAGCACGGACAGTGCGGTATGGAGCTCTCGGAGCTGCTGCCGCACTTGGGAAGTGTCGCGGATGAGATTTGCCTGGTGAAGAGCGTCAGCACCGACCAGTTTAATCATGCCCCCGCGCAGATCTTCTGGAACACCGGCAACGGTCAGCCGGGTCGGCCCGCGATGGGCTCGTGGGTGGTCTATGGCCTCGGTGCGGGTGCGAAAGACCTGCCTGATTTTGTGGTGATGAGCACCGGGGCGGGCATTTCCGGCGGGGCGGCAAACTGGTCGAGCGGGTTTCTGCCCACAAAATACGCGGGCGTGCGGCTGCGCAACTCCGGCGACCCGATTTTAGATGTGAGCAACCCGGCGGGCGTGGACGCAAGGCTCCAGCGTGATACGCTTGATCTTCTCGGGAATCTGAACCGGCGCGACTCGGACCCGGAGATCGCCTCACGCATTGCGAGCTACGAGCTGGCGTTTCGCCTGCAGACCAGCGCTCCTGAGGTGATGGATCTGAAGTCGGAGAGCAAAGAGACGCTTGCCCTGTACGGCTGCGACCCCAACAAGCCCAGCTTCGCCCGCGCTTGTTTACTCGCACGGCGCATGATCGAGCGGGGCGTACGCTTCGTCACTATCTACCACGAGGGCTGGGACGCGCACTCCGATGTGGCGGGAACGAGCCGCAATAAGTGCCGCGAGACCGACCAGGCATCGGCGGCGCTGGTGAAAGACTTAAAGCAGCGTGGGCTACTCGATGAGACACTGGTGATCTGGGGCGGGGAGTTTGGGCGCACGCCCATGGTGGAGAATAACCCCGCATTGGGCCGCTCGCAGGGCCGTGACCACCACCCGCAAGCCTATACGATGTGGCTGGCGGGCGGTGGAATTAAAGGCGGAGTGACCTACGGTGCGACGGACGACCTGGGCTTTCATGTGGTGGAGAACAAAGTCCATGTCCATGACTTGCAAGCCACGATCCTCCACTGCCTGGGCCTGAACCACGAAAAACTCACCTACCGCTACTCGGGCCGAGACTTCCGCCTCACGGATGTGCACGGCAGCGTGGTCAAAGATATTCTGAGCTAGCCGGGCTTGTTGCTCTTGATCTTGCTGGTGAGAAGCTTGTTCTGAGTGCGAAGCCAGTTGCCGTCTTTTTTTACCCAGGTGTCCTCACTGGTCGCCTCCGACTTCTGTGTGTTCTTGCCAACCAGGGTGAGACTATCTAGCGTCTTGACTGTCGCGGTATTTCCTGTCACGACACACTTTGTGATCTTTGTTGTGAGTAAGTAGGACTTGAGACTGCTAAAGGCTTGAGTGATCTGCGGCTTGATCTGCGCCATGGTGCGTTTGTCGCCCTTGAGACCTAGGCTGACAAACTCCGGCGCGTTGATTGCAAGCGAGCCCGCGACATCTTTCTTGGCGGCAGCGGCAGAGCGTTTATCGTACTGTGACTGGATGGCTTTCTGGTCGTCTTTTGCCTGTGCGGACGAGGTGAGGGCCACGAGGGCCGCCAGAATGAGGAATTTTTGTTTCATGGTACTCTTATCGGTTCTTTCTTCTTATTTTTTTGCTTCTGGACAAAATCATCCCGCTCGTTGTTCGTGAAGCCATCGGCAGTGAAGTACTCGTGGCGCTTGAGATACCACACTCCCGAGGAGCGGGTCCATGTCAGGCTCAGGTTGACAATGATCAGAGTCTCTTCTTTTTCTTCCTCGGGTATTTCCAGAGTGAAGCGTAGGGCTTGCTCCACATCGAGAACAACATCACCATT
>NZ_JAYUPA010000272.1:0-5618 GCF_043760365.1 Armatimonas sp. | reverse complement strand
TACGGTGGCCAGAGGCGGAGCGCCGAAGCGCCCCACCAAGCCAGCGCCATCAGCGCATAGAAACCGAACCGGGCAAGTATCATCTATGGGGTCGGGTTCCTTCTCCAGAAGTTGCTGCTGTAAGACTTCCAAGTCTGCTCGGGGCGCAGCCACTTTGTATGACCATCGGCGAAGGCGATATTGCCACCGCCGCTGTGCCGCGCCTTAAATCGCGCCTGCTGGCTGACATCCGGAAGCGCACTATCATCAAAGGCCCAGGGCTGTGGATAGAGGCCACCACGCGAAGCGATCCCACTGGCGCGACCCGCTTCCGCAATCGCGATGAACTCGGCAGGGCGATCCAGGCTTGCCAGGCTGGTAAGCTCATTGAAGCCAAAGTCAGGGTTGGCGCTATACCATGCCTGCTGGCTGGCTCCCACAAGGTTAGCCTCGTTGTGGTTATTGCCGTAATCCGTGGTGAACCAGGCCCCCACAGTGGGAGTCGGCCAAGCGGGAGCGGAGGGGCACTTGAAGATCTGAGTGTTTTTAATGTAGGGCTCCAGCTTGTTCTTGTAGCTAAAGGGGGCACGAGCAAGCGCTGTATCAGGTGTCGCGGCTGGCGCGGTGCGCTCGGTGACATGCGGGTAGAACGTCTCGTCATAGTCCTGAAGATACATCAGGAGTGAGGTTGCGAGCTGTTTTGTGTTGGAGAGGCAGCTTGTTTGGCGGGCCTTTTCGCGAGCCTGGGCAAAGACCGGGAAGAGAATCGCGGCGAGAATCGCGATGATCGCGATCACGACTAAAAGTTCGATAAGCGTGAATGCGTGGCTAATGCGGGCTGTTTTCATAGTTTAACTTTCCTTAGTTGGCTTTCGGCCTCCCGTGGTCGGGTCAGCACGCAAAATTGTGGGTCAGCGCAGGCGCTGTTTTTCAGTTTTATCAATCTGCACTACAACACCGTCTTGGATGATGATCTGAACGACCCCAAAGCGGATACTGCGGATCGCGGCCTCGATCTCGCTGAGCGGGAGCGCAGGCTTTGCGGGAGAAGTCTCGGTGGGCTTTTCCATGGTGGCTCAGTCCTGAAAGAGTCCCGTGAGTGCCTCGCGACCCTCGCGCAGATAGCCGAGATCTTTGGACCAGTCGGCGAAGGTGAGGATGCTCTCTTTGAGCAGATCGTCGGTAATTTCGGTGCGGGAGAGCGCACTCTTAAGCAGTGCATCGGGGATGGCCTTGCCCGTGAGGGTTTTGAGCTTCTCGCCGATGGCGAGTCGGGCCGCATCGGGATCGGCCTGGATCGCCCTGACCGCACTTTTGTGCGAGGCAAGTAGCTTCTCGACCAGCTCAGGGTGGGCCTTGAGAAACTCGGCGCGGACAATCACCACAGCGGTAGAGAAACGTCCGCCGGGCCAGAGAGTCTTCTCCTCCAGCACGACTTTGGCCCCCAGTTCATTCTCCAGGCGTGCGACCCAGGGCTCCGGGAGCCAGGCAGCATCCAGCTCACCGCGCTGAAAGAGCATGAGCGTGTCGGCAGGGGCGAACTGGACAACATCCACGGTTCCCCCCTTGTCTTTGGCGCTCAGTCCGACGGTTTTAAGGGCATGGCGCAAAGAGAGATCCTGCGTGCCGCCGGTCTGCGGAACCGCGACGCGCTTACCTGCCAGGTCCTTTACGCCCGTAATGGCGACGTCTTTGCGAACCACGAGCGCTGTCCCCGCCGATGCTGCTCCGGCAATGATCCTGAGCGCCTCGCCTTTGGACTTCAGATAGCCATTGACCGCGGGTCCCGGCCCAATATAGCCAAAGTCAACTTCCCCGGCAAAGAGCGCCTCGATCTCCTCGGGGCCAGCCTTGAAGACACGCTCCTCGACGGTCGCGGAGTCGGCCACCGCTTTTCCAAAGAGCCCTTTAGCCGAGCTGTAGAGCGCGACGGCGTGGGTGATATTGGAGAAAAAGGCGACCCGTACGGTGGGCTTCCCCGCTTTCTCCGAGTGGACTCCCGGCGAGGGGCAGCCTTCCAGCAGAAGGAAGCTGGCAATGAGAAGGCTAGTTACGCGGGTACATCGGTTCATGTCTAGTATTTCTATGGAAATAGTAGGTTTTCCATTTTTATTCTAAGTTAATAAATCGGATTTGTCAACATTTAAGCAAAAGAAAAACCCACCTGTGCAAGCACAGGTGGGGCCGTGAGGGGGCGAGAGGACTACTTCGCCTTTTTATCCAGTGCTGCCATTGCATCCTTGACGGGCTTGATGGAGCGCTCTTTCATCGGGGACTCGGGGATGGTCTTGAAGTTGAGCGGGTTGTAGCCCTTCATCATGGTGTCGAAGCGCTTCTTCATTACAGCCATGTCCATACCGCCGCCGCCCGGAGCGCCGCCACCGCCACCGGGTGCGCCACCACCAGGTGCGCCGCCGCCACCCATTCGCATACCGCCACCACCCATGCCGCCGCGCTCACTCATGATCTGCGCAAGCTTCTTGGCCTGTTGAGGCGTGAAGGTCGCCCCCACTTTCTTGAGCATGTCCTTGGCATTGGCATCGGTCATGATCGGCTTGCTCTTCCAGGGGCCGACCACGGAGAGAATCTTCTTCGCCTGGTCTTTGGTCAGAGCCGTTTTCGGGTCTTTCTCGAACTCAGCCAGCGCTCCGAGCGTCCGGTTGACGCTGGAGAGGCTCTTGTTCTTGTCACGCCACTCCCCGAACTTCTTGAACATGGCCATCATCTCAGGAGAGGGAGCTGCCCCCCCCATGCCGCCGCCGGGAGGACCTTGAGCACGCACCGCGCCCGAGATCGCCAGTAATAAAGCCACCGCCAGCGGCAGAGCTAATTTTTTCATCATTTGAAACCTTTCAAAGAAACTATTCATATCGAAGTGCATCGATAGGGGAGAGATTCGACGCTTTTAGCGCCGGATAGAAACCAAAGAAAATACCGACAACAGCGGAGAAGCCAAATGCGAGACTGATAGACGACCAGGAGACCTGGACACGCCAGCCATTGGCCTGCGCAATTCCATCGCTTCCCAGCTTCCCCATCGCCACACCGATCAGCCCTCCGACCAGCGAGAGGAAGAGCGCCTCTAAAAGAAACTGAGTCAGAATGTCCAGCCGCCGTGCCCCAATCGCCTTGCGGATGCCGATCTCACGGGTACGCTCGGTGACGGAGACAAGCATGATGTTCATGATCCCGATCCCACCGACCACCAGAGAGACAATCGCCAGATACTTAATCAGATTCCCAAACGTGTCTTGTTGCTCGTTCTGAGTGGCGGCAATATCGGCCTGGTTGAAGATAATGAAGTTGTTGCCCGTGGCGCTCGTGCCCAGGCGCTTCTGCATCACTTTCTCGATCTCACCCTGCGCACGGCTCATCAGGCCGAACGACTTGGCCTGCACCGTGATGCTATTGACATTCTCAATTCCAAAGAGGCGGCGCATTGCGGTGGTGACGGGCACGTAGACCGCATCATCCGGGTTACGGAAGCCCATGCCGCCTTTTTCTTTTAAGATGGCCACGACTTTAAAGCTCTGGCTATTGATACGGATCGTCTTGTTCAGCCCGGATGATGCGCTACCGAAGAGATCCTTTGCGGTTGTCGAACCGAGAGCGGCGACGCGTTTCTGGGAGCGGACGTCTTCCGCGGTGAAGTAGCGCCCGTACTGAACGGGGTGATTGCTCACGGTGGGATAGGCCGGACCGTTGCCATTGACGGTGGTACTGGTGTTTTTGTTGGTCGCCTTGATCTGCGCCGTTTTATTGACCGAGGGGTAGGCTTCCCCGACCGACGGACAGGAGCGCTTGAGAAGCTCCACATCCGAGAGCTTCATCGTACTCTGGGAGCCAAAGCCCATGCTCACGCCGCCGCGCCGCTGCTGGCCTGGCAGAACGGTCAGGACATTGCTCCCCAGCCTCTGGATACTCTCCTGGACGGCGGCCTTGCTCCCCTCTCCAATGGAGATGGCAACAATGACGGCACCTACTCCGATAATCACGCCCAGCATGGTCAGGAACGAGCGGAGCTTGTTGGCCCCCAGACCGGTCAAGGCCATCTGGAGGCTCACCAAAAACGCATTGCCGCGCCCGAGACCGGAACTCTCCTGACGCGAAGGGGCCGGGGAGGTTGCCGTTGCCATTACCGTCGTCCTCCGCCACCGCCCATACCACGGGTATTGCCACCACCAAAGGGTGAGGTTCCTCCGGTCTTCGGGGGCTCTGGCTCAATGGTCTGGGTGACGATCTGCTCCCCCTCGGTGACGCCGGACGTAATCTCCGTGGTGTCGTTGCCCACTATACCCAGCTCCACCTTGGCCTTGGTGATCTTGATGTCTATCAGCGTGCCCTCTTCCGCCGCGATACCCGTGGTGGGATCCGGCGGGGCGGGCTTGCCGCCGCTGGCCTTCTCGACGTACTTGCTACCATCATCGTCATCTTTGATGGCGTCGTTGGAGACAACCAGGACATTGCTCGCTTCTTTAACCACAAACTCACACGTGGTGTTCATGCCCGGCTTGAGGAGCTGGAAAGTGGGGGTGGAGTTGTCTACCTCGACCCGCACATGGACACTGGTGACGTTCTGGTTGACCACGGCCTGCGGATCAACACGGATAACTTTCCCCTCAAAGGCAGTTCCCGGATACGCCTCAACAGAGACATCTACTTTCTGCCCCTCGTCCACATTGGCCACGTCTGTCTCGTCCACCACAACATCCACATACATCCGACTGGTATCGCCGATTGTCATCATGCTTGCACCTGCGGAGCTAATTCCCATAGCGGACGCGATAATCGTCCCCTGCTCCACGGTCTTGGCAAGCACAACACCGCCCATCGGGGAGCGGATCTCCGTGCGCTGAAGCGTCGTCTCGGCATTGGTGCGGCTCGCCGTCGCCCGCACAATGGAGGAGTTATTGGTATCCACATCGTAGTGCCGAATGGCGTTGTTGGCAATATTGGTACGAGCCTGATCCAGCGCCACTTTGGCACGCATCAGCGCTGCCTCGCTCTGCTTGACGGCGGCCTCGGTCTGCTTGACCGATGCTTCTGCCTCCAGAACAGAGTTCTTGCGGTTGGAGATATCCGCAATCCCCGCCTGTGCTTGATCCAGGGCGGCCTTGGTCTGAGCCACACGGGCATCCGCGGACTCCAGCGAGCCACGCAGCTCACTACCGACAGTGTCTTGCTTGGTCTTTGCGGAGGTCAGAGTCGCCTCGGCCACCTCAAGGCTTGCCCGCGCACTGTCCACGGCCTGCTGGGAGACGAAGCCTCGCTCTACCAGTGCTTTCTGACGGTCGAGCAATAGGCGGGCATTGTCCCGGTTGGCAATGGCCTGCTTGTAGGCAGCATCGGCGGCGGCGCGTAGCTGCTGGGTCGTGGAGTCGAGCTGCTCACGCTGCACTTTGGCCTGGTCGTAGCTTGCCTGGGCATTGGCGATGGCGGAGTTGGTCAGCGCGGGTTGGGTCTCGGCTTGCTGACGAGATGTTAAGAGCCGCGCCTTTGATGCCGCGAGGTTCGCCTGCGATGCGCTCAGAGTCGCCTCCGCGGAGCGGACACTCACCTGAGCATCGCGCACCGAGATCTTGCTCTGTGCCACCTGGAGCTGCCAGGTCTTCTGGCTCTGATCACGGCGCGCCATAGCG